>SKQJ01000367.1 GCA_007119075.1 Bacteroidales bacterium
GCTGATGAACGATCCCGTCTGCCACCCCGATCTTGGGAATCAGGATCTTTCCGGCCCCTGTCCACTTCATTATCCTCAGGAACACCTGGGTGGCAGGAATTATCACATCCGCCCGGTCGGGATTGAATCCCAACACCTTAATGCGTTCGTCGATTGTAAAGGATTCAACATATGAATAAATACGCTTTAATTTCTTGAGGGTGAGCGGGACCCCCTCCTTGTTGCCTGAAAGCTTGAATATCTTGTTGATGTTTCCCCCCGAACCTATGAGCTCAATGGGCCTGTATTTTTTTGACAATCCGCCGACAAATTCCTTCATCCTTAATAGTTCATCATTGCTTATCTCTTCGTTGAGAAACCGTACCGTTCCGATATTGAACGATCCGGAAGCCACTGCTTCCTTTTTTGAGAACAGGGTCAGCTCGGTGCTTCCTCCGCCAACGTCTACGTAGAGATATGATTTTTCGGTATCGATCATTTCAACTATCCTGTTGGAATATACAAGCTCAGCTTCTTCCTGGCCGTCAATCACATCGATTTTGATCCCCGAATGGTCCCTGATATAATCCACTATCTCGCCGGAATTGGATGCCTCTCTCATGGCTGAGGTAGCACACGCCCTGTAGCTCACCACTTCATGAACGCCGATCAGGTGCCTGAAGGCAATGAGCGTGTGCAGCAGCTTATCTGTTTTAGGCTGACGGATCAGGTTTTGATTGTAAAACGCATCCTCGCCGAGCCTCACGGGCATCCTTACAAGCTGGGATTTCCTGAAGAAAACCTCTTTCTCATCTTCGATGACATTCATGAAAAGCAGTCTGACGGCATTTGAACCTATATCTATCGCAGCAAATTTTAATAATTTCAAAACGTCTTATTTTGTTTTATAACCCTGTCGCCACAGAAGCTGAATAACATTTCATGACCGGGAAAGTCTTCCTTTTTCCAGTTCTTTTTTCTGCCGGAAGGCTGGCAGGATCTATTCAATGGTTTTCTTCTTCAAATAGCTGTAAAACTCATGCTGAGAACGTAAAGCGGGCTTATCATTATTGTCCCTGTACTGATTATCCTGATCCCGGTTCAGTATGCGCGCCTTGACATTGTCCTGCCATTGAAGCTCTATCTGCGTTCTGAGCTCTTCCTGCAAATCGGGGTCATAGACCGGACAGGTCACTTCGATCCTGTGATCCAGGTTCCTCGTCATCCAGTCGGCCGACGAGATAAAATACAGGTTATTTCCGCCATTGCAAAAAATAAATATTCTTGAATGCTCAAGGAATGTATCCACAATGCTTATGGCCTGTATATTTTCGCTTAGTCCGGGTTCTCCCGGGATCAGGGAACACATCCCCCTTACTATCATTCTTGCTTCCACCCCTGCGTTGCTGGCCTGGTAGAGTTTTTTTATCATATCCCTGTCGACCAGACTGTTGGTTTTTATGATGATCCATGATTCTTTTCCCGCCTCCCTGTTCTTGATCTCGTTATCCACGAGGTTCATCAGGCGGCGGCGCGTATGATTGGGAGAAAGGATCAGTGATTTATATGTAAAGGTTTTGAAGGTATTATCAAAAAACATGAACACCTTTCTCACCTCGGAAGTTATTCTTCTGTCGGCCGTCAGCAATGTTGTGTCGGAATAGACCCTGGCATTTCCCTCATGAAAATTGCCGGTGCTTATTGCCGCATAGTTGACCAGAGCCCGTCCTTCCTTCCTGGTTACCAGCACCAGCTTGCAATGTACCTTGAGCCCGCGGATGCCGAAGAGAACGTTGACACCCACTTCTTCCATTTTCCTGGACCAGTAAATATTGGCTTTTTCGTCAAACCTTGCCTGCAGCTCAATGATCACTGTCACAGACTTACCGTTTCTGGCTGCGTTGATAAGAGCATTGATTATTTTGGAATTCTTTGCGACCCGGTAGAGCGATATTCTTATGGACGCAACCTGGGGATCAATTGCAGCCTCTCTGAGCCAGTTAATGAAATCCATGAATCTCTGGTACGGGTAGTGGAGCAAAAGGTCTTTTTCGGAAATTGCCTCAAAAATGCTGTTTTGTGGCTTGATCCTGAAATGGGACAGAGGCCTTGGCCGGTGAGCTACCAGGTGGGGCAGATTGAAATCGGGGAAATCCATAAAATCCCTGAAATTATGATATCTGCCGCCCGGTATAAGATTGTCATCATCGCCCAGGTCCATTTCCCTGATAAGGTAATCAAGCATGTCTCCGGGAATGGACCGGTCATATACAAACCTTACAGGCTGCCCTTTGTTGCGACGGCTAACGCTGTTTGCGATCTTTTCCAGGAAACTCTGAGAAAGGTCATTATCTACATCGAGCTCGGCGTCACGGGTTATCTTGATGGTGTAGGCCTCAAACCTGTCGAAATGAAAAATTGAAAAAACATCGCTCAGGCAAAACCGGATCACATCATCCAGGATGATTATATATTTTTCCTCCCCTTGCGGGGGCAATACAAGAAAACGGGAGATATTTCCGGGGATTTCGATAAGCGCATACTCGGTTTCAACCGGGGGGTCGGTCCCGGTAAGCCTGGTTGCAAGGTATATGGCTTTATCCTTTAAATAGGGAAATCGGTCGACGTTATGAAGCATTATAACAGCCAGCAAAGGCCTGATTTCCTCCTCAAAATACGATCTTACATAATTCGCCTGGATTTTGTTCAGCTGAAATTCATTTATTATGAAAATGTTTTCCTCTTCAAGTTCCTTTATTATGGACTGGTAAATCTGCTGAAACCGGGCCTGCTGGTCAATAACTGTTTTCTGGATCTGCTTCAGGACATTCTTGGGCTTGTCGCCGACAGTCTTTCTGATGTCGCGGCTTACATTCCTGTCATAATCCATCATGCGCTTAACGGTGGCGACCCTTACCTTAAAGAATTCATCCAGATTATTGGAAAAGATGCCAAGGAATTTAATTCTCTCCATCAATGGCACAGAGGTATCGGCCGCTTCCTGCAAAACCCTGTGGTTAAATGAAAGCCAGCTGATTTCCCGGTTGATGATCTTTCTTTGTTTCGCCATTTTTCAAGCTTGCCTCAAGTCCTGCCGGTCTGTTTCTTTTTGGGGAAATCAAAAATATATTCCGTCAGATTTGTTTTACTGATCCCCTCCCAGGCAGCCGATTCGAAATCCAGCCTGACCAGTCCGCTGGTGGGGATATTATCGATCGGTTCGGCAAGGAAATAATTGGCCAGATAGGTAAAATCAGGGTTATGGCCGAAAATCATTAATGAATCGATGTTATTGTCAATGCCATAAATGAGGTTTAGGATGATATCCTCCCCGCCCATATACAGATCCGCGTTCAGGTGAAAGCCGGAGAGGGGCAGCCTGAGCCCCCTGGCATAGATTATGGCCGTGTGCATGGCACGGTTAGCCGGGCTTGATATAATCATTTGCGGCCGGTCGCCCCGTTCCATCATCCGGTTTACCATGTTATATGCATCTTTGAGGCCACGCTCGGCAAGAGGCCTGTCAATGTCGGCCCTGCCGGGATGATCCCATGAGGATTTCGCGTGACGTCCTATGTATAAAGTTCTTTGCTGTGCCATAACGATTTGATTTTGCCGGGGCAGGCCGATCAGGTTTTATTGTTATCCGGCTTGTGAAATACAGCCTCTTTCAGTAAAGTTAACAAAATTAACGGTTACGGGCATCATTCAACAACCTGATAGCGGCAATTAAGCTTAGCCAACCCGGAGTTGCCCCCCCATATACATATGTTTTACAGGATATTGCTGGCCAGTTCCGACAAATAGCTTCTTTCGCCTTTAACAAGATTGACGTGGGCAAAAATCTCCTGTCCGCTCATTTTATCGGTCAGATAGCTCAGCCCGTTCGACTTCATGTCGAGGTAAGGGGAATCTATCTGGTGTATATCACCTGTAAAAACAATTTTAGTATTCTCGCCCGCCCTTGTGATTATTGTTTTTATTTCATGCGGGGTCAGATTTTGAGCCTCATCCACTATAAAGAATACATCCGAAAGGCTTCTTCCCCGTATATATGCAAGCGGTGTTATAACCAGCCTTTCCATTCGCTCCATTTCTTCTATCTTTTCCAGTTCCCTGCTTCGCGCCTTGAATTTGTTTTTGATTACGGCAAGGTTATCATAAAGCGGCTGCATATAAGGCCCTATTTTTTCTCCAATGTCGCCGGGAAGAAATCCTATATCCCTGTTTGCCAGGGGAATTACCGGCCTGGCCAGAAATATCTGGTTATACCTGTCATCCTGGTGGAGGGCGGCGGCAAGGGCAAGAAGTGTCTTCCCGGTTCCTGCCTTCCCGGTGAGTGATACCAGTTGAATTTCGGGCCGGGTAAGCGCATCGATCGAGAAAGTCTGTTCGGCATTACGGGGCTCGATGCCATATACGCTTTGTTTTTCAACCCGGCTGATAACCTTTTTAACCGGATCATAATGGGCAAGGGCTGAAGACTTTGAATTTTTGAAAATGAAATACTGATGGGGAAAGGGCTCCAGGTTAAAATCAATCGCAGGCACCCCGTCAGTCTCTTCAAATAATCTGGAGATGAGTGAATCGTCAAAATTATCATGCAATTCCGCCCCCCGGTAAACCGACTCAAGATCTGCCACTTTGTCTGATTCATAATCCTGGGATAACATTCCGAGCGATTTGGCCTTGATCCGGAGATTTATATCCTTCGATATAAGAATGACCTGCCTTTTGGGGAATTTTTTCCTGATATGCCAGGTGATGGAAAGTATCCGGTGGTCAGGCGTTTTCTCGGGAAATGACTGCTCGATTTCCTGTGAAAAAGGCTTGCCGGTTTCGATCGAAAGCTTCCCCATGCCCCGGCCAAGAGCTATTCCGCCATTAAATAGCTTATCGCCCGATAGTTTATCAAGCTCACGGGTAAACTCGCGTGCATGGTAGTTGATCTGATCGTTTCCTTTCTTGAGCTTGTCCAGCTCTTCCAGAACGACAATAGGTATAACCAGGTCATTATCCTGGAACCGGTAAATGCATTCGTAATCATGAAGCAGTACGTTGGTATCGAGAACAAATATTTTTTTTGTACTTCCCATCAAGCCATGTATTGATAGCCTTTGTTTTCTAATTCCCGCGGATCA
>SKQJ01000022.1 GCA_007119075.1 Bacteroidales bacterium
CCAGGCTGGTTCATCGACCCTGCCATCGAGGGTTATTGGGCTGTTAAGTCTCTGGATCCTGATTGCCTCTGCCTCCTGTGAATAGACGGGTGTTGCCCCTGCCTGACTCAGGATTTTAAATATTGGGAATACAAGGATAAACCGTAAGAGGAATGATTTACTTGCGTTAAAGCCGTGGCTGTCTGCTGAATTTTTTTTCACATCAAGGTGCGTTAAATTCCAAATTAAAAATGCGTTTTTTTGTCTGGAGCTGCCCTTGCCGGTGAAAGTCGAAATTTGATGTAATAATCTGGCATTATTAAGGTAAGCCCCATTTACTTTTTAATTATTTTGGGCATGCCTTACGTACGCAAAATTAATATATAAATAGATTAAATAAAAATTAAGTGATTGAGAAAATCAAATTGATTGATGAAATCCATCAGATTATAAGCAGATTGGAAAAAAAGTTTGGCCAATGGTTATTTGTCTCAAATAAGGTCGGGATTAAAATGAACCCGGCGGGGAAGTTTCTGACGATCATGCGGAGAGAACTCTTGTCAGGAAAAGGAAAATTATGATAATAATGACAATTATTATCTGCAGCCAGGTTGCTTTCCGGGGAGCGGACCCTTTTCGTCCGTATCTTCTTTTCATGACAGGACGCATCAAGTAAATTCAGGTCATATCAGGTTACATCGGGTCATATCGGGTCACATCAGGTGTCATTCTGTATTTTCCTCCGGAAGATGCGGCACTCCCTGATGCTTAAGGTAAATGGCGCCCAGTGGCGGCAAATTAAGGGAGAGGGTATACGGCCTTCCATGGGAGGGATGCTCCCAGGCCTCTATTTCCCAGGGATTCTTAAAATTGCTTCCACCGTAAGCCAGGTCATCGCTGTTGAAAAGCTCGACCCATTTTCCGCCGGAAGGCACCCCGATATGGTAATCATGGCGCGTTACAGGAGTGAAATTGCAGACCACCGCAATCAGATCGTCATCAGATTTCCCCTTTCTGATAAAGCTTATAACGCTGTTCACGGTATCGTTGATGTCGATCCATTCAAAACCGTCATCCTCAAACTGGCTTTCATAAAGTGCCTTTTCGTGTTTGTAAATCTCGTTGAGGCGAGCGATGGTTTTTTTTATGCCCTGATGGTTGCCATACCGGAGCAGGTGCCACTCCAGGCTGCTTTCATGGTTCCATTCGGAGTTCTGTGCGAATTCGCAGCCCATAAACAGGAGCTTGCCGCCGGGATGAGCAAACATATAGCTGTACAGCAACCGGAGATTGGCAAAACGCTGCCATTCATCGCCCGGCATTTTCCCTATCATCGACCCCTTGCCGTAGACCACTTCATCGTGCGACAGGGGCAGGACATACTGCTCGGTGAAGGCGTAAACAATGCTGAAGGTGATTTCATTCTGATGGTAATGGCGGTGTACGGGATCCTTGGAGAAATAGCTCAGCGTATCGTGCATCCATCCCATCATCCACTTCATGTTAAAACCGAGTCCGCCGACATAGGTAGGCCTCGATACCATAGGCCATGCCGTCGATTCCTCCGCCATGTTGTAAACATCCGGAAATTCCTCGTGCGTTGCCTCGTTCACCTGCCTGAGCAAGCTGATTGCCTCCAGGTTTTCCCTGCCGCCGTATCGGTTTGTGATCCATTCGCCTTCTTTCCTGGAATAATCGCGGTACAGCATCGAGGCGACCGCATCAACCCTGAGGCCGTCGGCATGATAGGCATCAAGCCAGAATATTGCATTGCTTATCAAAAAGGAGCGCACTTCGTTCCTGCCGTAGTTAAAGATATAACTGTTCCAGTCCGGGTGATAACCCTCGCGCAGATCCTGGTGCTCGTAAAGGTGCGAGCCGTCAAAATAGGACAGCCCGTGCTGGTCGGACGGAAAATGCGAAGGCACCCAGTCGAAAATCACCCCGATGCCTTTCCTGTGAAGCTCGTTTATCAGGAACATGAAATCCTGGGGCGTGCCATACCTGCTGGAAGGCGCAAAATACCCGGTAACCTGGTAACCCCATGAGCCATAGAAGGGGTGCTCGGTAACCGGCATGAACTCTACGTGGGTAAAACCCAGTTCCTTAATGTATTCAGGCAGCTGCGCTGCCAGTTCACGGTATGTCAGGTGACGGTTGCCTTCCTCCGGGCATCTTCTCCAGGACCCCAGGTGCATCTCGTAGATTGACCAGGGCCTGGGTTTGCCGGCGGTTTCTTTCCGGTTTTCCATCCAGGCGGAATCCCCCCAGGCATATTTTTTGTCCCACACCAGCGATGCGGTGCGGGGCGGCTGCTCCCACATGAAAGCGTAAGGATCTCCCTTTTCAACGCTGTAATTGTTCAGATTGGATTCTATGTGATATTTATAGGCTTCGCCATGGCCGACTCCGGGAATAAAGCCCTCCCATATCCCCGAACCGTCCCATCTGGTGAACAGGTGGTGACTGCGGGGATTCCAACCGTTGAAATTCCCTATCACGCTTACCGAGCGGGCATTAGGCGCCCAGACGGCGAAAAAGGTTCCTTTCTGGTTGTTGACTTCGGCAAGGTGTGAACCGAGTTTTTCATATAATTTAAAATGCCGGCCTTCCTTGAAAATATGAATGTCAAAATCGTTCATAAGGGAGTGTGGATATACCGGTCCTTCCTTTGCCTGGTTGTTAGGGTTGTCGTTCATAGCTATATCTTTTTCTATTCTCTTCCTGGTTGCTTTTTGTTTTATGGCTGCCTTTTAGATGCTTGCTGTAAATCTGCATGTTGCAGTTCACCGAAAAATCTGCATATTAATCTTCGCTTTCCGATCGCATTATATATTTTATCCCTTTTATGGGAATGATCACCCAGCCGGGTCTGTTGTTCAGTTCGTAGTTGAGTTCATATACTGCCTTCTCCAGGATATATGTATCCAGCATCGTTTTAAGATCCTCACGGTTGTCGGGCACAAGGTTAGTTTCCCCGAGCGCCTCGATATATGTTTTAATATATATGCCGCTTATATAGTGGTACCACAGCTCGGCCCATTTTTCCAGTACGTCGATATCGTCCTGCCTTACCGCAGTAAGGTTGAACAGGGCGCTGTATGCGGCGTAATGGAACGACCTGAGCATACCCGCGACATCCCTCATGGGGGATCTTTTAAGCCGTCTCTCGCTGAAGGACCGGGCGGGCTCGCCTTCGAAATCTATGATATAGAAGTCCTTTCCGGTGAAAAGAACCTGGCCCAGATGATAATCTCCGTGGTTTCTGATCTTTACCGATTCAAATTTTCTCGAATAGATCTTTTTCATCCGTCGCAGAATATCATTTTTCATGCCCATAATTTCGCGGGCTTCCTCTGTCATCGATTCGGGAATATTCTTCAGGTTCTGTTCAAGGGCCTGGTAGGAGCTTCTGGTCAGCGACTGTAGCGAGGAGAACAAGGATCTCTGGTAGTGCAGCGAAAACGGTTCGGGTTCAAAGTCGGGCTCATCCGGCCGGGAGGCCAGGCTCAGGTGCATTTCGGCAGTGCGTTGCGCCAGCAGGCCAATTCTTTCAAATACAGCAACTCCCATAATGTCCCTTATAGCCTCATCCGGCTCCCCAAAATTAACGGGATCGGTCAAATCTCCCTTCAGTCCGGGAACTTTTCTGAAATCAGCGAAGGCAAGTATCCTCTCAAAGTAGCGGTTAAGCTCGTCGGCGGCATATTCCCAGGCATCACCCTGGTTTTCCACCATCTCCTGCATCATCCCCATCATTATCGGCGGGAAATTCGATTTGTGATGTTCGATCCCGCCCATGAAACGGGGAACATTACCGAACCGGGTCTTTTCGGTAAGAAAGCGGATGATTTCCACGTCCGGGTTCGTGACCCGGTCAAGTTTTCTGTAGAGCTTAAAGAAATATTTACGGTTGAAGATAATCGAGGTGTTGCTCTGTTCAGCGCTCAGCACTTTGGCATGGAATTCCTTGTCGTCTGTCGCTGCTTTTTGCGCATCCCTGAATTCCCGGTTGACATAAAATATCAGCTCGTTGTTTTTCTCCCTTAATTTCCGCCTTTTGGTCATGAATACAAAAAGCGCTTCCCTGAAAAGACGGCTGTAAACAGCATCATATAAAATGCCTTGCACATCGCCAATGGTGACCGGGGCGATTATGGACTGGGTCACTCCTTCACGCAGCAGCGATTCCGATTCCCTCGACGCAAAACTCAGGGGAAGCTGGTAAAGCTCGGGCAAACCTTCGATGTATTTTACCTCGATGATAAGCCAGGAGAAGTCTTCCTGGTTGAAGGAGAAATGAACTGCCTCTGAAACACTAATCTCCCTTATAAGCCGGGCTTTGCCGCCAAACCACCGGCACGTCTTAATATAATTCCGAATTAACCGGCCCACGAGCACCTTGGTGTTTGCGGGAGTGAACAAGTCTTCATATTTTGCCACCTTCATTTTCGGCACGTGGCTGTCATCGATCCTGGCAGCTGACACTGCCGGCTGTTCAAGCAGGAACCAGTAATACCCGTGAGGGCCCAGCGTAATCGTGTAATAGTCCTCCTTTATCACGGGGAACCTGTTGTTCGAGAAAACCTCTATGGGAACAAAACCCTTGTAATCCGTGAGGTCAAGTTCGGCCGGCTGACTGTAACGGGAAAGGTTGGCAATCACCAGAATGGTTTCCTCCTGGTAGCACCTTAAAAAAACCAGCACCTTGGAATTGCCCGGCGAAAGGAAGGTGATCTTGCCGCGGCTGAAGGCCTTGTATTGTTTTCTCATTGCAATGACCCTCTTCATCCACCAGAGAAGCGAGGAGGAGTTATTCATCTGCGTCTCCACGTTCACTGCCTCGTACTGGTATTCCGGGTCGAGGATCACCGGCAGGTAAAGCTTCTGCGGATTTGCGTCGGAGAATCCCGCGTTGCGGTCGGCCGTCCACTGCATGGGGGTTCTCACCCCGTCACGGTCACCCAGGTAAAAATTATCGCCCATGCCGATTTCGTCGCCGTAATAAAGCACCGGTGTGCCGGGAAGCGAAAACAGCAGGTAATTCATCAGCTCGATCTTCTTGCGGTTATTGTCGAGCAGCGGGGCAAGGCGGTGCCGGATTCCCAGATTGATCATCGCCTTGGG
>SKQJ01000213.1 GCA_007119075.1 Bacteroidales bacterium
AACCGGGACGCTGCCGGGTGCATAAAGCACAACCACGTTGTCAAAGGCCGGGGCAGATGAGGAGAGGGGCTTTTGCTCCAGGTTGTGCTCTGTCAGGTGCCGGTTTATCTCGCCGAGCCCCCGCTCATCAAGGGCCAGACAGGTATACAGGTAATGGCCGCTCACCCGGAACTCCATGCCGCATATGGGCTGAATGTTGTTTTTAAGGCACAATCCGGCAAAATCAAGGCAGGCAGTGCTGTTGTTTATGTCGGTAAGCGCCAGAGTGCCTATATTCCTCTTTGCGGCCTCCTCCACCAGTTTCTCGACCGGCAGGGTGCCGTAGCGCAGACTGTAATATGAGCGTGCAGTGTAAAGCATAACTTTCTCATTTGGATTAATATGGCCTGACCCAATTCAACCAACACTTTATCAGGTCACCCTTCGGATCATTCAGGGGAGGGGCGCAGGCTGACCGCCCTGATCACGTTTGCTCTCCTTCGGATACCGGGGAGGAGCGCAGGTTGACCGCCCTTGTAACCGCCATTTTCCCGAACCGCCTTTTGAGCCGGTCGACGGTCCGGTAAAGATTCACCATCTCGGGGGTATCCTCGAAAAGGTTCAGCTGCTGAGTGCCCTGCACAAGATGGGTAAAGCGGACTCCCAGCAGCCGTATCAGCATGCGCCTGTTGTAAAGCCTGTCGAACAGCTCGCCGGCAAGTCCTCTCAGGGTATGGTCAAAAGAAGTATAGGGGATGCGCTTCTGGAGGGTATGGGTGTCGAAATTGGCATAGCGCAGCTTTATTGTCACGCAGGAGGTGAGCTTCTGCTGCGACCGCAGCTCAAAGCACAGCTTCTCGATCATTCCCGCCAGCAGCGCCCTCATCATTCTGACATCGGTGGTATCCTCCTCAAAAGTCCTTTCCGTGCTGATCGACTTCTGTTCCCAGTAAGGTTCCACTGCAGTGTTGTCAATCCCGTTGGCCCTTCTCCATATCTCGTTCCCGTTCTTTCCCATTACCCGCTCCATCAGCTCCGGTGGCATCTGCCGGAGAGTGGATATGGTATCTATGCCCATTGCCCGCAGCATACGGAAGGTCTTTTCTCCTATCATCGGTATCTTCCTGATAGAGAGAGGGGCAAGAAAAACAGGTATCCGCGGCCGGGGCACGTGCAGTTCCCCGGAAGGCTTGGCCTCTCCCGTGGCGATCTTTGCCACGGTCTTGTTGGCCGACAGTCCGAATGATATCGGCAACCCGGTTTCCCTGGTGATGGTATGCCGCAGCTCGTGGGTCCATTTGTAGCAGCCGAAGAAGCGGTCCATCCCGCTTATATCTATATAATGCTCGTCGATCGATGCCTTCTCGTAAACGGGAGCGCTTTCGGCAATAATATCCGTAACGGTCTGAGAATGCCTGCTGTAGTTTTCCATATCGCCCCGTATGACAACCGCATCGGGGCAAAGCATCCTGGCCATTTTCATGGGCATGGCCGAATGCACCCCATACCGGCGCGCCTCGTAGCTGCAGCTCGCCACCACGGCCCTGTCGGATGTGCCCCCTATCAGCACAGGCTTTCCCTCCAGGCTGCTGTTTTGCAGCCGCTCGACCGACACGAAAAAGCTGTCAAGGTCCATATGCACTATATCGCGGTTGACAATATCCATGATTATTGTTTTTGCGTGTACCCTGATCCTGATACCCGGTCAAAATTTGATTTTTAATTAAAATTGCCTATTTTTGACTGTTAAATAGTCAAATCTGCGACTATAATATAGTAAATATATTTTGGAACAGGAAAGCCGGGGGCAGCGATATGGTACCCTGAAAAGCAGGGAACAGGCGTATGATGCAAGCAGGCGGCAGGTTGCTCCCCCGCTGCAACAAGCTGTTAAATAATCTGAAAAATCATGAACTTTTCATCAAATATAAAACACCTCCGGAAGCGCAGGAAAAGGACCCAGGAAGACGTGGCCTTTGCCCTGGGAATGAAGCGGAGCACCCTGAACAACTATGAGAACGGGCAGACCATACCCAATGCCACGGTGCTGATGGCCGTTTCCGATTATTACCGGATCGCCGTTGACACTCTTCTTCGGATTGATCTTTCCGTGTTGTCCGAATACCAGCTGTCGGAGCTTGAAAGGGGCAATGACGTCTATATCAGGGGCAGCGGCCTTCGCGTACTGGCTACTACCGTCGACCGCAATAACGAGGAGAATATCGAGCTGGTCAACGAGAAGGCAAAGGCCGGATATGTCACCGGGTACGCTGATCCCGAATATATAAAGGAGCTGCCCGTTTTCCGGCTGCCGTTCCTTTCGGAAAACCGGAAATACCGTACTTTCCAGATTAGCGGCGATTCAATGCTGCCGCTGCCCGACGGTTCCTGGGCAACGGGGGAGTTTGTGGCCGACTGGCACACTATTATCAGCGGAAGGCCGTATATAGTGCTTACCCTGAATGACGGCGTGGTGTTCAAGATAGCCGACAACCTCATACGGTCGGAGGGGGCGCTCAGGCTTTATTCGCTGAATCCGCTGTACGAACCGTACGACCTGCCGGTCGGGGAAATCAGGGAAATATGGCGCTTTGTCAATTTTATAAGCACCGAGATCCCTTCCGGCGAGACCGCCGACGAGGCAATGCGCAACATACTGACCGAACTCAGATACGAGATCAGGCAAATCAAAACAAAACTGGATGCGCCGGCCAGCCGGCCGGCGCATTGACACGGGTCATTCCATTCCGGTTTTATTTGCCGTCGCTGATTGATGGCGTTCCGTTTCCGGGCAGCATTCACTTAGAGTTGTAAAGCCAGGCTATCACAATGCTGGTGAATTCATAATAAACGTCGCCCCGGGCATCCCGCGGAATCCCGCTTGCATAGATCAATCATAGGTGCCAGTGCGCATGGAGTGGCCGGTAGTCAGGATTCGGCGGGAGAGGCAGAAAAGGATTCAACGACCCTGTAAACAGGTCCGTCGGACTGTAATTCACTGCTGTAAAGGTTGAAGTGGCTGACGAGGAAATCTTTGATATACGGGTTCAGCTGTCCTGTTAATTCCGTCAGCAATTTTTTGTTTTCCGGCGAAAGCCATTTTATTCTTGCAATTGTAACATGGGCCTTTAATTCTTCATCCAGATTGTAGATGGCCGCTAATCTGCGGTGAAGTATCGCCAGCTCATCCGGTTTTTCAAGTTCTATCCAGATTAGCCTGGGCCTTCGTTCGGGAAACAGCTCGACCGATGTTGTCGAAAGCCCAAAGGGCCTGAAGGAAACTTCCCTGATCTTTTCAGTTTTCGCCTCGGAACCCTGATCGCCTATGAATACAAGAGTAAGATGCAGATTTTCGGTTTTTACGGGCCTGATACCCGGTATTCCCCGAAAGGGCTCTGAAATTCTTGCGATATCCGTTTTGATTTCTTCGGGAAGGGGGATTGCTATAAATTGTCTCATGAGTTCTGTTTCAGTATTGGATCTGGAAGTCGCTGTCATTTTTGACGGGCAGCACCTCGGTTTCCATATCTTCAACCCTTGCGGGATCAGGGCCCTCGCGGCACCACAGCACAAATTCGTTAAGGGCGGGTTCCCTGGCTTCAGCCTCTATATAAACCGAACCGTCGGGCATATTTTTCACAAATCCCTTTACACCGAGCTGTCTCGCCCTGGTCCTTGCATCGTGCCGGAATGCCACGCCCTGTACTCTTCCGGACAATCTTATTTTCAGCCTCTTCATTAGATTATAGTATATTTATCAGTTACGGGTACATGGAAATTTAACATAAATTTACATAATAATACAGGAAATGAAAACCCGGAACGATTCAATTCCTGAACATTTTAACAGGGTTTTTGTTTTTAATTAAACATTACTATTAAATTAAACTAAATGAAAACAGCTATCACCTTATTAATTGCATTGATAATTCCGGGCTCATTACTGGCTCATGACCACAGGTCTCTTCACGATTTCGTGGTAGAGGACATCTATGGCGACACTTTTGACCTGGCCGACCTTAAAGGCAAGAAAGTTCTGGTCGTAAATACCGCAAGCAAATGCGGACTGACGCCGCAATTTGAAGAACTGCAGGCACTGTACGAAAAATACGGGGGCGACGATTTTACGATCATAGGATTCCCGGCAAATAATTTTGCCGACCAGGAACCCGGCACCAACGAGGAAATTGCGCAATTTTGCCAGGCAAACTATGGCGTTTCGTTTCCTATGATGTCAAAAATATCGGTAAAAGGCGATGATATCCACCCGTTATATAAATGGCTTACCCAAAAATCGGAGAACGGCAAATTTGATGCAGAGGTTGCCTGGAACTTTCAGAAATTCATGATCGATGAGAACGGAAAACTTGTCGATTATGCTGCACCGCGCGACCTGCCCTCTTCGGAGAAAATAGTCAACTGGGTAAGCAGCACAAATTGATCCCGAAACAGGGCATGCTGACATCCCCGTTCCGCAAAATATCATCAGACAAAACAGCATAATGAACCACCTCTCAGGGGGTGGTTTTTTATATGGAATAAATGCCCCCGCTTTGCCAGCCGGGGCATTTTTTGTTGCCCCGGCACAAATGATCCGGAAAAATTCCCGGACATTTGTATGTGTCTGAATGAAACCCTGAACAGCTTTCACCGGCGACAACCAAATTTTTAATTTTTTGCAAATATTTTGGGTATTTTTGTATCCTGTTTATCCTTTCCCTGATCCATAATACAAACTTATATAGAGATATTTACAATAATAACACAGCTGTAATGGACGCTTCATTCCTGGATTCAAACCTGTTTAATTACGTGATCCTCCCTTTTTTGATTTTTCTGTCACGTGTTGTGGATGTTACTTTCGGCACTTTACGGATAATCCTTGTTTCGAAAGGAAACAAATACATTGCACCCGCACTGGGTTTTTTTGAGGTGCTTATCTGGCTGCTAGCCATTTCCCGTATCATGCAGAATCTGGATAATTACGTTAATTATATTGCCTATGCGGGAGGTTTCGCCGCCGGTAATTTTATAGGGATGATCCTCGAGGAAAAAATCGCCCTGGGAGTTATGATCGTAAGGGTAATCACCCAGAAACCGGCCGA
>SKQJ01000030.1 GCA_007119075.1 Bacteroidales bacterium
GATTCCAGGCATCCGCCCCTTTCTTCCGATATCTCGTTTATCCGGTGGCTCGGGGAAAACAGTGTCCCTTTTGTCCTTGTTTTTACCAAATGCGACAAGCTATCGGCCGGGAAGCTGGATAAAAACGTCGATCATTATCTGGGAGAACTCAAAAAGGAATGGGAAAATCTTCCTGCCCATTTCTGCACTTCAGCCATTAGGCCCGGGGGAGGAGCCGACATACTTGAATTTATTGATAACACCAATGCAGGTCTCAATGCATGATCTTAGACCCGGATATATTTTCAAATTCTTATAAAATAATTACTTTTGCATACCTAATCAAAAATCTAACCCATACCCGTATATGCATACCAAGGCGCCAATCAAGTTCTTTGCAGGCAAGGAGTCCAGATATCTTGCCGAAAAGATTGCGGAAAGCTATGGAACTGAGCTTGGAAAATCTTCAGTGACCCGGTTTAGCGACGGAGAATTCCAGCCCAGCTTCGATGAGTCGGTAAGAGGATGCGTCGTATTTCTGATCCAGTCCACTTTCCCCCCTTCCGATAATCTTTTCGAGCTGTTGATGATGATCGATGCGGCAAAGCGTGCTTCGGCATACAAGATCGTAGCGGTAATACCGTACCTGGGATTTGCCCGGCAGGACAGGAAGGATAAACCCAGGGTCTCGATCGGCGCCAAGCTCGTCGCCGATCTTCTGACCAAAGCCGGGGTATCACGGATCATGACCATGGATCTTCATGCGGACCAGATACAGGGCTTTTTCGACGTTCCCGTTGATCATCTTTACGCTTCTTCGATCTTTGTTCCCTTTATCCGCGACCTTGGGCTGGATAACCTGATGATAGCAGCTCCCGATATGGGCGGGACCAAGCGGGCCAATGCCTATTCACGATTCCTCAATTGTGAAATGGTCATCTGCTACAAACTCAGAAAAAAGGCTAATTACGTTGATGAGATCACAATTATCGGCGATGTCGCAGGCAGGGACGTGGTGATCGTCGACGATATGATCGATACGGCAGGAACCGTATTGCTTGCCGCCGACCTGATGATGCAGTCGGGCGCGAATTCGGTTCGGGTCGTTTCTACACATCCGATTTTTTCCGGCGATGCCCTGGAAAAGATCGATAAGTCGGTGATCAGCCAGGTGGTGGTTACCGACACCGTGCCCCACAACTATAGTTCCGGCAAGATAACGGTCCTGACTGTTGCCGAGCTGTTTGCCACGGTGATCGACAAGGTCTACAATTATGAATCGATCAGCTCGACCTTTATAGTCTAAGGCAAGGTTGCATTCCGGGTGACAGGGCAGTGCCTTATTTTGTCTGACGAATCATCCATGCTGCATTTGTCGGTTTTTTGCAATAACCTGTCAGATGGATGATTCCTGATGAATAAAATTTTATTACCTTTGCACCTCTTTTGGGTAATACAGTAAATGGTGTGATGGAGTGACGGTTTCCCGGAACTAGGTAGCACCCATTATTAATGTTAAAATGAATTTTCATGAAATTGCTGGAAATCAAGTGCAGCCGGCGTGAGAAGGTTGGAAAGAAAGATTCGGTCAAGCTCCGGAAACAGGGAAACATCCCCTGTGTTTTATATGGCGGCGAAGAAATCGTCCATTTTTTTGCCCCCGAAAACGACTTCAGGCATCTGGTAGTCACCCCTAATGTATATTTGCTTAAGCTTGACTTCGGTGACAAGGTGTATGATGCTGTTTTACAGGATATTCAGTTCCATCCTGTCAGCGACAGGGTGTTGCACATGGACTTTTTGCGGGTTTATAAGGACCGGCCGGTTTCAATTGCCATCCCCGTTCAGCTGAACGGGGTGCCCGAAGGGGTCAAGCAGGGCGGAAAACTGGCCCTGGAAGCCCGCAGACTCAAGGCAAGAGCCCTTCCAGACATTCTGCCCGATATTTTGCAGGTGGATGTTTCCCATTTGGGACTGGGCAAGTCTATCAAGGTGGAAGAACTCAAAATTCCCGGCATTCAGCTGCTTGATTCACCAAACCTGGTAATAGCTTCTGTGAAACTCACCAGGGCCGCACGGGGAATGACACTTGAAGAAGAGGAAGCCGCGGCCGAGGAAGCCGAAGCCGCTGAAGGCGGGGAGGCCGCCGACAAATCAGATGGCGAGGAAACAGCAGGAGATTCAGGGCAGGAGAGCTGAGATTTCCCTGCCATGCCTGCATATTCTGCATATTAATGAAATATCTGATTGCCGGACTCGGGAACTACGGTGAACAATATGCCAGGACCAGGCATAATATAGGATTTATGATATTGGATGCCCTGGCGGGGGCATCCAATATTTCTTTTCAGGACAGACGTTATGGTTTTGTGGCAGAATACCGGTACCGCTCACGCATATGCATACTGCTGAAGCCGACGACATATGTCAACCTTAGCGGCCGGGCCGTAAATTACTGGCTGCAGAAAGAAAAGATCCCGCTTGAGAATCTTTTCGTAATAGTCGACGACCTCGCGCTCCCTTTCGGAACGATCCGGATAAGGTCCAGCGGAGGCGACGGCGGCCATAATGGGCTGTCAAATATCAGCCAGGTCCTTGGCAGCCAGGATTACTCCAGGCTTCGCTTCGGGATCGGGGGCGATTTTCACAGGGGCGGGCAAGTCGATTATGTCCTTGGCGAACTAAGCAGCGAGGAAGAGGCCATGCTGCCTGAACGGATGGAAAAGGTGACAGCTGCTATTCAAAGCTTCGTCACCATCGGGATCGGGAGAACAATGAACCTGTATAACAACAAGTGATTTCCGGACAGATGGGTGTGCTGTTGCGGGCCCTTTGCAAAATATGAGCCTGTCAGACAAACAAGCGATTTAAATGCCCGGGCCGTTTTTCACAGGCGAAGCCGGCCGGGTGCTGAATGTGATCCCGACTAATAATGGATGATCAGGGAAAGAAAATAATATCTTACTGCCCCGGCTTAGATGAAGAAATCCGGATGCTGGATTTATTGAATTCCCGTGGATACGATGTCTTTGCCGCCGGTTCTCTTCCCCGTCTTTTAAACGCCTTATGCCAGAACAGATATGACCTGGCTTTGTTTTCCTTTGCTTCCGGACAGGAGAATATCACTGATCTCCCTGCCACTGTCAGGAGCCTGTGCAATTTGCCCGTAATATTCCTTGTCGCTGCCGATGCGCCCGTGGCATTCCCCGGAAGGGCGAAAAACTGTTATGATGATTTCATTAAGTGCCCTGTCAACGAGGAAGAGCTTATTTTACGGATTGAAAGAGTTCTTTCCTGTCATGCCGCCCGCAAAATCAAACACAGGACCGGAATCTTCAAGATAGGCATGATGTCATTTGATCCGGTGAACCGTATACTCCTTACTCCGCACGGCAATCGCGACCTTACCGGCATTGAATCAAAACTGCTGCATTTGTTGTGCCTGCATGGCAATAATATCCTGACCCGGAAACTTGCGCTGGAGACGATCTGGGGAGAAAACGATTACTTCAAGGCACGCAGCATGGACGTATATGTGACGAGGCTGAGGAAGCTATTCAGGTCCGATACTGCTGTCACGCTTTCAAACATACATAACGTCGGGTTCAGGCTTAATGTAAAGGAAAGAACGGATGGAAAAAACCGGCCATGAAAAAACTGACCCCCGGATCGATAAATGGCTCTGGGCAGTACGGCTTTTCAAAACCCGCAACCAGGCGGCCGAAGCCTGCAGGAAAGGCAGGGTGCTGATCGACGGACAGGCGGTAAAGCCCTCCCGTCACGTCAGGGAAGGCGATATCATCAGCCTGAGGCGTCCGCCGGCGGTATTTACATACAGGGTCAGGGGCCTTGTTGAGAACCGTCAGCCGGCTAAAGCAGTGGAGAATTACCTTGAGGATCTGACCTCCGGGGAGGAACGGCAAAAGGCCGCGCACCAGAATATTGTCGTGTTTTCAAGGCGTGACCGGGGATCGGGCCGCCCAACAAAAAAAGAAAGACGAATTATCGACAGACTGAAGGGTCCGGATAAGTAAATGCTGAATGAAGGGAGCCGGCCATTACGGAGACCGGGATCCGGTGAAGGAAAGGAATCATGGCAATCGACGGCAGGCCCTGTCAGAAAGTGTAGGAAAGCTGAAGCCCGAACACCTGTTTTACCTGGACCCTGGGGGGAAGAGTGCTGTCAAACTGTCCGTCGCCGGTTGTATCGATCCTTATGGTGGCATTTTCATCATATTTCATATGGATATCCAGGTTAGCCGAAATATACTGGTTTATCCTCATGATTATACGGGTGTCGAAATCGACTGTCAGGTTCTGCGGCTTTTCAAGGTAATTTGAAAACAATTCAAGCTTTGACTGGGCGGTAATGTTTTCTATAAGTTCCGACCTGAACAAAACCCTTAGCAATCCCCCGAACTCATACCTTTTGTGTTCACCTGCCTCCACTCCGAATGCGCCGGCATTTGAAAGCTCTTCGTCCAGCACGTATGTCACCCGGCCGGCAACGGGGGACAGGTAAAAGCTGATATTGTCATCAAATTTGTGATCCATTCCCACCGATATATTCAGATATGCAGGAGCCATGAAGTCGGATATCTTGACTGTGTCGGTAGGCCTCCTGTAGCCGGGAGCGAACTGGGTCCTGAAGCTTACCAGTGAGCTGTAGGCCCAGTTTTCGGATGCCCTCAGGCCAAACTTCGATGACAGGTCAATCAGGTCATCGCTTTTAATGGTCTGCCTGTCTTTCTGGTTTATCAGTCCATACCTGAGATCAACGGCATTTTCCCATGTCGTCCTGTTGCCCGGGGTTCTGTAGGTCAGGCGATAATTGAAGCGGGAATTGAAAGACTGTGATTCGTGTCCTCCGGCGGCCCAGTTTGAAAGGGATATTTGAGAAAAACCGAGGGTAGTCTGTCCGGCACTGGTCCAGTAAGATGGCTTTTTCTCTTCCTGCTCATCCTGACCCTCTTCCTGCTCATCCTGTTCCACTTCCTGCTTTGTCTCTGCTGTCTCATTTTTTCCTTCCCCTGCAGCCCCTGTCTTCAGGGAGCCCGGGTTAGCTTCGGCGAACATGGGAGGCCGCA
>SKQJ01000431.1 GCA_007119075.1 Bacteroidales bacterium
AAAAGGACAAGACTGCAGGAATAGTCCTGGCCACTATTGGTTTCTATTTCCTGATACCGGATATATGGAATATAAACCCCAGGGAAGCCGGTCTTTTCTGGCCTATTTTATTTCTGGCAGTGGGACTGTCCCTTCTCCTGGCAAAAAGATAAGCATGCCCCTGGGATACAATGCCCGGGCTTAAAAATGTATAAATGAGCTAACATCTGTTTCAAAACCCTAAATCCAATCCGATGGCTGAAAAAGAAATGGAAAAGCAAGCCCAGCAAGACAAAAAATTTACGGCACACCATGTCAAGCTGATAATCCTGATGATTTTTGCCTTGCTGCTCGTGATATTTGCGATCCAGAATGCGCAGGAAGTAGTGATCAGATTATGGTTCTGGAATTTCCGTGCTTCAATGGCACTTGCCCTGATAATATGCCTGGTATCGGGATTTCTTCTCAGCTTTCTCTACTTTCTCCCTTTGCTGCGAAGCAAGGACAGCATAATCAAGGGAAAAGAGAAAGAGATTGCCAGGCTTCGGCTCGATAGCCAGCGCAAACCTACCGATCAGAAAAAATATCCGGATTATTTATGACCTAAAAGCATCTCTGAACTTATGCCGGGACCTTTATCAGTCTTTGCAAAAGATTTCTTCAATCTTTTTTACCCTCCGCTTTGCGCAACTTGCAGCAATGTCCTGCTAAACCAGGAATCCCATGTTTGTACTGCATGTTTATACAATATGCCAAGAACAAATTTCCATCTAGACACTCATAATCCGATGGCACAGGTTTTCTGGGGCCGGGTAAAAGTGGAAAATGCAGCGGCTATGTATTATTTCGAAAAGGGAAGCAAATGCAGGAAAATTCTTCATCAGATCAAATACAGGGGGAAAAGGGAACTTGCCAGGTATTTCGGTTCAATTTATGGTACAGAGCTACGGCGCTCAGGCCGGTACACCGATGTTGAGGTTATTCTGCCCGTGCCCCTGCACCCTTCAAAATTTAAAAAAAGAGGATTTAATCAGAGCGAATGGTTTGCGAAAGGGCTCGCGGAAGCGCTTAAAAGGCCCCTTCTCGACGGAGTCCTGGTAAGATCAATGGGAGCAGAAACCCAGACAGGCAAATCCAGGATAGAACGCTGGGAGAACGTTAAGGACAACTTCAGGGTCAGCCATCCGGAAATGGTTGAAAACAAGCACGCACTGCTGGTAGACGATGTAGTCACAACAGGAGCTACGCTGGAGGCATGCGCATGCGTGCTGCTGTCCAGCCCTGGAGCAAGGGTGAGCATCCTTACGCTTGCCTATGCCTGATGTTTTTGGTTCCGGTTCAGGCCGGCCGATCAACACTTCCGGTGAAAAGATTCGGAGATCCGGGACCTTCAGGATTGTCGCCGTTGCCCGGTTTACCGGATGCTGACCGGCGGGAGCCCGGTGAGTGCGTCAGAACTGGTACCGGACGGCAAAGGCTATCACGTTATTATTTTGTCCCCTGTTCCACCTGTACGTTCCTCCTCCTGCATGCTGCCTCACGGGAAGAATGGAATAGGAGAACCGGGAATTCAGCTCAAGACTTTGGGTGATATGCCATGATGCCCCGGCAATAAAGGCGAATTCAGTTTTTCTGAAGGGAGTAATAATCGGGATTTCACTGACTTCATCTCTTTCCCTGGAACTGAAAAGATAACCGCCAGATAAACCGCTTTCAACAGAAAAGCCGGCAGGAAGGAAATAGCGTGCCAGAAGGGGAATTTCCACATAATGCATTTCTATCCGGAAATACCGGGGATCTTCAATTGTAGTATTGCGCTGGCTCCCCTTGGAGGAGTAGTTTATCTCCACCTGACCGGCAAGATCATCCAGGAAAAATGTATTCACAAAAATCCCAAAAGCAGGGCCCGCCTTGTTATACCCCGCGAAACCATCGCCTTCAATCTGTGATATATTCAGTCCGGCCATTACTCCGGCTCTGAAGACCTGCTGGGCATCGGCAACAACCATTGCCAAAAACAGCAGGGCAAAAATAATGGTCACTTTACGCATAATCAGAAAGGTAGTTTTTTGCCTGTCAGTTTTTCAAACAATGCGGCAGTTCCGGTTCCCGCCTTATCCCTTATCACCTCTATCTTGTTTTTTCCATAATACCTTACATCCCCGGGATCGATAAGCCAGACCGGCACACCGGAAGGCACGTAATCGAGCAGGCCGGCTGCAGGATATACATTCAGCGAGGTACCGATAACCACGAAGATATCTGCATTCATGGTGATTTCCATCGCAGGCTCTATTGCAGGCACCGGCTCGCCAAACCATACAACATGGGGCCTGAGCGGAAATCCCTTCTCGCACCTGTCATCTTCCCGGATCTCCCAGCCTTCGATCTCATATACAAGTTCGGGGTGTCTTGTGCTTTGTGATTTGCGAAGCTCTCCATGCAGATGAAGAATTTTTGTGCTGCCTGCCCTTTCGTGCAAATCATCGATATTCTGGGTAATGATATGAACGTCAAAATATTTTTCCAGCAGCGCAAGGGCTTTATGAGCCCTGTTTGGCTCACAATCCAGCAGCTGCTTTCGGCGGTCATTGTAAAATTTCTGAACCAGCCGGGGGTTTTTCCCCCATCCTTCAGGACTGGCCACCTCCATGATATCGTATTCCTCCCACAGCCCCCCCATATCACGGAAGGTCCGGATGCCGCTCTCAGCGCTTATTCCCGCCCCGGTCAAGACCACAAGTTTTTTCATCCTTCAGCTTATTTGATGGTTCCAATATAATATATTAACAGGAAAAAACCAACCTCCCTAATTATTAACATTGCTGCAAAATTATCCCATATTTGGTTAACTTAGCCCATAAGGATAAAATTCTGTTTCATCAATAACCAGCGCATTTTCAGTCACATGATAGATCCTTCAACCATAGAGAGAATAATTGATACCGCCGAAATAACCGATGTGGTACAGGATTTTATCACCCTTAAAAAAAGGGGGGTAAATTTCATAGGGCTCTGTCCGTTCCATAATGAAAAAACACCCTCATTCACCGTATCCCCGGCAAAGGGCATTTTCAAATGTTTCGGGTGCGGCAAAGGAGGCAACTCCGTGAACTTTGTCATGGAACATGAGCATATTTCATGGGTCGAAGCCCTGAAGTTCCTGGCCAAAAAGTACGGGATCGAAATCGTCGAAAAGGAGCTCTCTTCCGAGGAAAAGGAAAAACAGGACGATCGTGAAAGCATGATGGTATTGAGCGGTTTTGCCGCCAAATACTTTGCCGGCTGCCTCCACAACCATGAAGAAGGACTGGCTATCGGAATGGGATATCTCAGGGAAAGAGGATTCCTTCGCACGATCATCGATAAATTCCAGGTAGGCTATTCTCCCTCCGCAAGGGATGCATTCACCCGGGAAGCGCTTAAAAACGGCTTCAAAACCGAATACCTGGAAAAAACCGGGCTTTCCATAAACAGGGGCGATAAATTATCTGACAGGTTCGACGGGCGCATTATTTTCCCCATCCATTCCCTTTCGGGGAAAGTGCTGGCTTTCGGAGCCCGGACCCTGAAACAGGACAAGAACATTGCAAAATACCTCAATTCGCCTGAATCGGATATATATCATAAAAGCCGTGTCCTGTACGGATTATATTTTGCAAAGCGCGCCATCGTTGAAAATGACAAGTGCTACCTGGTTGAAGGCTATACCGATGTGCTTTCAATGCACCAGGCGGGTATTGAAAATGTAGTTGCATCGTCAGGCACTGCACTGACAAGTGATCAAATACGTCTTATCAAAAGATTTACCCCCAACATAACCGTGCTGTATGACGGAGACCAGGCGGGCCTTAATGCCTCTCTCAGGGGCATAGACCTGATCCTTGAAGAGGGAATGAATGTGAAGATACTGAATTTCCCGGAAGGGGAGGACCCTGATTCCTGGTCTAAAAAAACCAATTCCGAGACGTTCGTCCGGTATATACAGGAAAATGAATTGGATTTTGTGCTGTTTAAAACACGCCTGCTCAGTGAAGAAGCCAAAAACGATCCGGTCAGAAAGGCAGGCATGATCGGCGACATTATGAGATCGGTTGCCAGAATACCCGACCGTATAACCCGAATGGTTTATATAAGGGAATGTGCCGCAATACTCAATGTCGAAGAGAATATCCTTTTCTCTGAATCGGACGATATCAGAAGAAAAGAGGCAGAAAAAAGAAACCGTTATAAATATGATGACCGGCAGGGTTTCAAAACCTCAAAAATAGCGGCACAGCCACCTGTGAAAAATAATTTCACTCCCGAAAGGAACAACCATGAGAGGGAAATTATCCGGCTGCTTATTAATTATGGCGCAAAAGAGCTTTTCCCGCCGCAGGACGAAAATTCCGGGAATCCTGTAACGGTCTCCGAATTCATTCTGAATGAACTTGACGGAGATGAGCTGATTTTATCCAATCCCGCTTATATCCTTATTATCGGGGAATTCAAAAATCTGCGGGAACAAAATATCACTCCTTCGGAAAAAGTCTTCACCAACCACCGCGATGCGGAAATAAGTCACCTCGCTGCAGATCTGTTAAGCTCCTCTTATGATATCAGCAGGATATGGAAAAGGAAAGACACCCATATAGAAACCGAGGAAGACAAGCTGAAAGAACTTGTTCCTTCAACGATACTGGCATATAAAAGCTTCCTTGTGCGCCAGGAGCTGAAAGAAACCGAGGACAAGCTCAGGTCGGCCGGCAATGAGGAATCGGTGCTATTACAGCAAAGATATATGATACTCAAGCATACCAACATGCAGCTTGCCAGGCAGCTGGGCAACCGGATCGTCTTCTGATCCCTTACAGCAATTTGTCCCCGAACTCTGCACCGCGACCCGGAAACATTACAGCCTCCGTCCAGGATCAGCGCCCTGTCTCAGCAATTCTTTCATGATGTCGGAAGGATCTGTGCGGGAAGTATCCGTTTTATTGAGCGAAGCAAGAGCGGCGCATACCCCCGCGGCCTGCCCCGTTGCCATGGATACCGGCATTACCCGGTAGGAGGAATGAGCAACGTGGTCGCCCGAAATACA
>SKQJ01000256.1 GCA_007119075.1 Bacteroidales bacterium
GAGCCAATGATGGGAATTGAACCCATGACCTCTTCCTTACCAAGGAAGCGCTCTACCTCTGAGCTACATCGGCAAAGAAAAAGAGCGGGAGACGGGACTCGGACCCGCGACCCTCAGCGTGGAAGGCTGATGCTCTACCAACTGAGCTACTCCCGCTTGTAGAACTGGTGGGGAGAGAAGGATTCGAACCTCCGAAGGCGTGCGCCAGCAGATTTACAGTCTGCCCCAGTTGGCCACTTTGGTATCTCCCCTTCCTTGTTCAGGAATTGAGCCGATGGACGGATTCGAACCCCCGACCTGCTGATTACAAATCAGCTGCTCTGACCAGCTGAGCTACATCGGCATTAAAAGAACGATTACTCTATAAATTTACTCTCCAAAATCGGATTGCAAATGTATAAATATTTTACTAATAATCCCAAGAATTACAATTTATTTTTCAAAAATGGCGAAGAGATTGAAACCATTGGGTTTTCAGGTGATTGAGAGGATAAGCCCGGGTCATCCTTTTCTGAGTTTTTCCTTTTTCCTTTTGACCTGTTTTCTGAGGGCATCAACGGCAAGATCGGTGGCTTCCTCAAATGTCTTGCCCTGTTTCTTGGCAAACAGGTTATTTCCGGGAATGTCAATTTTAATTTCAGTGATTTTGTTTTCCATGTCCTGGGTATTGTCGAGCCTCAGGAAGACCTCTGCAGCAATAAGTCCGTCGTTGAATTGAATCAGCTTGGACACCTTGGATTTTATGAAATCTATCAATTTGCTATCAGCATCGAATCTTACAGAATGAATTTTAATATCCATACAGCATTCCTCCATATTTTTAAGCTCGGGGATGAGCCTGTTTATAAATCTTTTTCAGTTTTTCGAATGAATTGTGGGTGTATACCTGGGTCGCATTTAAATTTGCATGGCCCAGCAGCTCTTTGATGGCATTGAGGTCCGCCCCGTTATTAAGCATGTGGGTGGCAAAGCTGTGCCTGAGAATGTGCGGACTCTTTTTACCGGTACCGGCGACAAGGAGCAGGTATTTCCTGACTACCCTGTATACAAGTTCCGGATAAAGCCGCCTGTTGGCGACGGTAACGAAAAACGGTTCCGAAGGCCCGGCTTTGCCAAACCAGGATTCCTTTTTTGCCCGGAAATCATCCAGAACTGCAGAAAAGGCCGGGCTCAGGGGGACAAGCCTTTCTTTCCCTCCCTTGCCATGCACTTTTATTGTCATCTCCATTGTATTGACATCCGAATCGTTCAGCATGACAAGCTCCGACCGTCTGATTCCCGTGAAATACAGCAGCTCCAGCATCACACGGTCACGGTATCCGGAATAATCGACTCCGAAATCAGTTTTATCCAGCAAGTGTTCAAGATTGTTTTCAGTGATGAATTCCGGCAATGGGCGCCCCCACCTGGGGAGGCTGACTTTTGCCATGGGGCTCGAAGGCAGGATGCCTCTTCTGACAAGATATCTGTAGAACGAACCAAGGGCAGAAATCTTCCGCCTGATTGTACGAGGGGAAACACCGTTTTCCATCATACGGACTATCCAGAGCCTTATCTGCTTGTGGGAGGCCGAAGAAGCCATTATATCTTCCTCACCCGAGATAAATCGGGTGAACTGCCGAAGATCATTCTCATATGCCTTGAGTGTATGAGACGAATATCGCTTTTCGGTTTTCAGATAATTTAGAAATGGGGCTATGTGCATAAAGCGCTGGAAAAATGTTCTGATAACCTCAGGAGAGCCTGCATAAATTTACAAACCCGACACGGCAGGGCGAACTATTCTTCTTCCCGCTGCAATTTCTGAACATAGATCGCCTTTTTCATTTGTTCCCGGCGATTCACGGATGGTTTGGTAAATGCCTGACGGCTTCTCAGTTCCTTGATAACGCCGGTCTTCTCATATTTTCTTTTGAATTTCTTTAAAGCACGCTCAATGTTTTCGCCTTCTTTCAATGGTACGATGATCATATAAATAATTTTTTTAAGTGAGCCGCAAAATTACATTATTTAAAACAAATTCAAAACAGATATATAATTTAACAATGTAATTTACATATTTTAACGTAAAAAATCTAATCCGGCAATTATTTAAATCCAATTTAGTTTTGAGTTTCACCGAAATCAAGGTATGGCCTTAACCTGTCGACGTCTGGCTCTGAAAAGGCAGACGTTTTTAAAAGGTCTTCTATCGATCTTAGATTTTCATTGTTGCGCAACCTGAATATTTGCGATACCTGGTCAAAATCCAGATAGGGATGACGTAAAAGCACACCAAAATCATCGTGGAGAGGCCTGATCCTTGAAATGCAATCGGTTCGGGCATAAAAAAAATGATTTATCAGCATATAACGATCTTCGTCCAGCCCGTAAATTTCCTTAAGCTGCTCCACGGAACTGAATCCACCCAGTATATCCCTGTACCTCAGTATTCTTCTCGAGAGAACCGGACCTATGCCGCTGACCTGCATGAGATCCGCGGTGTCGGCCGAGTTCAGGTCGATCAGGGCGGTTTGAGTGGCATCCCCCGCCGTTTTAATTCCCGCCTCAGAAGACGTGAGCAGGGCTTGGGGGGATTCCGGGGAAAGAGGTTCCTGGCCGGGAGGGTTATCCCTGTTTGTGTAAAAAGCCCTGATTGCTTCGATCAGTTCCGGATCGACAGGATAAGCCGAAGGCCTGGCAAGAAACCCGTGAATATGGGGGTAAGCAAACATTCCCAGCATGACAGCAGCAAGAACAAGAGTGCCGTTTACTTCGCCGCGGGTAAAATGAAAATATTCCCTCAAAAAATTACGGATCATCAGGCTGTGCTTTCAAGGAAACTAAATAATGTGACAGATCTCTTCGGTTCGGCTCTAAATCTGCCGGCAGTTCCGGCTCCTCCCGCCGGAATGCAGCGCGGGGGTTAACCGGGGACTGCCACACGGAAAGGCGGAAACGGTTCAGGACTATAAGTTAGTAAAATCGCCGGAGAAAAAACGATTTTTTTTAAAAAATTTTAATGCCCCGGCACTCCGGGCCGATGATCTAAAGCCTGAGCAGGCCAAGGCCATATATAAAGACCAGGGCTATGGCAAAGGGAGCAATGAACTTAACAAGGAACATGAATACAGGAAAATAGCCCAGGCGCAGTTTCCCCTGGTTGGAGATTTCATGCCGGCTCCGGTCAGCTCCCAGATACCAGCCTACAAACAAGACTATTAACAGTCCGCCAAGCGGAAGCAAAAGATTGGATGCGGTAAAATCCATCAGGTCGAAAAAGACCATGCCGAAAATCGTTACATCCGACATAACTCCGAATGACAGGGTGCAGAATACTCCGAGCACGGAAATCATGACGGCAGCAAGAACAGTGGCTTTCCTGCGGGTCAGCCGAAGCTCTTCCACAAACCAGGCGACTACCACTTCCAGGACCGAAATAGATGAGGTCAAAGCGGCAACGGCAAGAAGGATAAAAAAAACGAGGGCGAAAAAATAGCCGCCGGGGATTTGCTGAAATATGTTCGGAAGCGTGATAAATACAAGACCGGGTCCCTCTGCAGGATCGATCCCAAATGCAAATACGGCGGGAAATATCGCGATCCCGGCCATTATGGCGATGATGGTATCGGCTGCCGAGACCTGAACAACCGTTTGAGACAGATTATAATTCCTTCCGATATAGGATCCGTAGGTTATCAGCGTGCCCATTCCCAGGCTGAGTGAAAAAAATGCCTGGCCAAGCGCGCCCAGTACCGCATCGGCTGAAAGTCCGCGAAAATCAGGCTTGAACAAAAAAGCCATTCCCTCGCCCGAGCCGGGCAGAGTAAGCGATCGGACACAAAGCATAACAATCATCACAACCAGAAGGGGCATAAGGACTTTAGTATACTTCTCTATGCCCTTCTTGATGCCAGCCATGACAATCCACGCCGTAAGGATCATAAATATCATCTGCCAGAACAGGGGCCGCCATGTACCCGAAATAAAACTTCCGAACATGGCATTCAGTTCCAGCTCATCTTTCCCGGCAAATGTATTTGTGAGGGACTTAAAGATATACTCCAGGGTCCAGCCGGCCACGGCACTGTAAAAAGAGAGTATCAAAAAGGCTGCAACCACACCCATCACCCCCACCAGGTACCATGGAGAACCGGGAGCAAGCTTTTTGAACGAACCTATTGCATTGCGCTGGGCCCGCCGGCCGATGGAAAACTCCGAAAGCATTACGGGCAATCCGATCGCGATAATGAAAAGAAGGTAAATGATCAGAAACGCCCCGCCTCCGTTCTGTCCGGCCACATAAGGAAATTTCCAGATATTGCCGAGTCCGACGGCCGACCCGGCGGCGGCGGCAATTATTCCGAACCTGCTTCCAAAGTTGTCACGGGGCGTAAAATCAGAATTGCTCATTAAACTGATATTATTTTAAAAAAAATGAGCAGCAAGATTACTATTTTTTAGCGGCTATACAAAACAATGGATCAAAAAGGATAGCCGATCCCAACATTGAAGGCTACGTCATTATTGAAGCTGGGGCTCCTGTAAAGATGTATCCATTTTTTGCCGCCGGGCTGTGCGGGATCACGCATCTTGAGTCCGACGTCCAGCCTGAAAATGAAAAAAGAAAAGTCGAACCTGAACCCCATTCCCGTGCCAACGGCAATATCCCGGTAAAAGCTGCCGATGTCAAACAATGCCCCCTCCCTTTTATCATTATCATCAATAGCCCAGATATTGCCTGCGTCCATGAATAGCGCCCCTTCCAGAAGCCAGAACATATTGAACCGGTATTCAACATTCGCCTCCAGTTTGATATCTGCAGTACGGTTGGGAAATGACCGGTCGGCCGGCTCATGGAATGAGCCCGGACCAAGGGAACGGACCTGCCATGCGCGTATGCTGTTGGCTCCTCCTGCAAAATATTTCTTTTCAAAGGGCAATGCGGCCGAATTCCCGTAAGGCACTCCGGCCCCGGCAAAAATCCTGTAAACAATGGAATTGCCGTCATAAAGCATTTTGTAATAGCGAAGGTCGATATCAGATCTGAAGTACTGGGCAATTTCGGTGCCGAAAA
>SKQJ01000039.1 GCA_007119075.1 Bacteroidales bacterium
AGCGAAAAGGTGACCTGGGAGGGGGGACGTCATACGCCGGCTATCGAAGGCCTCGGCGTATACCCCAGGCCCGTGCAGGATGGGCTCCCGGTCTGGATAGCCGTGGGAGGCACACCCGAATCGATTATCCGCGCAGGAGAATACGGATTGCCGCTGGCCCTTGCAATCATCGGCGGACTGCCCGAAAGGTTTGTTTCGCTCACCTCGCTGTACCGGCAGACCTGCAGGGCATCGGGTCATGATACCGATAAACTTAAACTGGCCATCAATTCACACGGGTATATTTCGGACGACTCGCAGAAGGCGGCCGACGAATTCTACGGGCCCTATGCTCTTTTGATGGGAAGGATCGGGCGGGAACGCGGCTGGCCCCCGATGAACCGCCAGCAATATGAGGCCATGCGCGAACCGGAAGGCTCGCTTCTTGTAGGCAGCCCCCAACAGGTGGCCGACAAGATACTTTTTGAACACGAACTGTTCGGCAATACCCGCTTTCTGCTTCATATCAGCGTGGGAACCATGCCCCATGCCGGGGTAATGAAGGCAATAGAACTGCTGGGCACAAAGGTAGCGCCCGCAGTAAAGAAAGCTCTGGAAAAAACTTGAAAAGCAGCCAGCCGGTCAGAGTCGCAAATGCCCGAAAAACGGAAAAAAGTGAACCTCAGCTGTGGTCACTCCTGCTCCCTGATGTAAGCTGACAGTTCCCGCTGCGGCATGGTCAGCTGATCGCCGGTTCTCATATCCCTGACTGTCACTGTGCCCTCACCCGCCTCCTTTTCCCCGATAAGGGCAACAAAGGGAATGTTCAGGTTATTGGCATACTGCATCTGCTTTTTCATTTTCACGCTGTCGGGATAGAGCTCACAGCTTACACCAGACTTCCTGAGCCGGTCAAGCAGCTGCAGGCAGACCCGGGCCTCGCTGTCTCCGAAATTGACAAACATCAGCCGGCTGGCAGCCGAAACCGCTTCAGGAAAACCGCCGGTCTGCTTCAGCACATCATATATCCGGTCGGCGCCAAATGAAATTCCTATCCCGGAAAGCCCGGGATGCCCGAAAACGCCGGTCAGATCATCATACCGCCCGCCCCCGCAGATGCTGCCGATTTCCACATCGGCGGCCTTTGCCTCGATAATGGTGCCCGTGTAATAATTGAGCCCCCGGGCCAGGGCAACATCAAACTCGATCACGTTTGTCTGATCGGTGGCGGCAAGCATTCCGAGAATCTTTTCCATTTCGGAGGTTCCCTTCATCCCGGTCTCGCTTTCGCGGAAGACAACGGCAAGGGAGGCGAGTTTGTCAGAATTGCTTCCTTTCAGGTCAATCACCGGCATGAGCTTTTCAATGGCCTCCGCGGAGATGCCTCTTTCCCTCATTTCGCTGCAAACCGCATCAAGCCCGATCTTGTCAAGCTTGTCCATGGCAACCGTAAGGTCGGCAAGCTTTTCAGGCTGCCCGATAATCCCGGCAATGCCGGCAAGGATCTTTCTGTTGTTGAGCTTTATTATCACTTTTATTCCCAGCCTCACAAAGACATCGTCGATAATGCGGGCCATCTCCGCTTCATTCAGAAGGGAGCCGCTTCCGATAACATCGGCGTCGCACTGGAAGAATTCGCGGTAACGCCCTTTCTGGGGACGGTCGGCCCGCCATACCGGCTGGATCTGGTAGCGCCTGAAGGGGAAAGTCAGCTCGTTAAGGTGCTGTACCACGAAACGGGCAAAAGGAACGGTCAGGTCATATCTCAGCCCCCTGTCACAGATCATGTTTGCCAGGCGGGCACTGTTGCGGAAGTGGTCGTCGCCCGGGGGAAGCTTTCCAAGAAAATCGCCTGAGTTAAGCACCCTGAACAACAGCTTGTCACCCTCCTCCCCGTATTTTCCAAGCAGTGATGACAGGTTCTCCATGGCGGGGGTCTCAATGGGAAGGTAGCCGTAAAGCTCAAAGACAGACTTTATGGTTGAAAAAATATGGTTCCTTCCGGCCATTTCGACCGGCAGAAAATCTCTTGTTCCTTTTGGTACCGAAGGTCTCTTCGACATATATTAAAACGGTTTTTAAACGGGTTATCTTTTGCAGGATCGCCGGCCTGCCCCCCGGCAGCCCGTGCAGGCAAACCCGGGTTCCGGCGGACCGGTAATCCGGCAGACTATCCAATGCAATATGAATCAGGTAATGAATCTTATGCTCATCGGATATCTGAACCGGACACCCTCATTAGCCCTTATTGCAGCAACCACTGTGATTATGAGCCTGAAAAAAAACAGGGCTATAAGAAGGGGGAGGCCGATGAGGACAAAGACAAGGATAGCCGCCGCAAGGTAAAATATTATCATCGAAATACTGAAGTTGATTGCCTCCTTTCCCTGGTCGTCGACCAGCGGATACTGGTCTTTTTTTATCGACCATACCACGATGGGCCCGATAATCCCTCCAAATGGTATAATAAAGCCGGCAAAGGAGCTCAGGTGACAAAACATCGCCCATGTGCGCTCATTTTGCTGATCTGCATCGATTCGTTCCATAATTATGGTTTGTTGGTTATTGATTGGATTTTATGGTTTCCCAGGTTTGTTTGTCAAATGACTGGATTTTTTGGTTCCTCCGGCCTGGCGGGTCCGAACGCCATCCGGATTTTTCTTCCGAAGCCGCAGATACCTCCCCTCCGGTCAGTCAGAGGTCAGCTTTTTATACCTGATGCGCCGGGGACCGGCATCGCCGAACCTTTTGCGGCGGCTCTCCTCATATTCGGAGTAGGTTCCCTCGAACCAGGAAACCATGGAGTCGCCTTCAAATGCAAGGATATGGGTAGCAGTCCGGTCCAGAAACCACCTGTCATGCGAAATTATCACCGCGCAGCCTGCAAAATTCTCCAGACCTTCCTCAAGCGCCCTGAGGGTATTGATATCGATATCGTTGGTGGGCTCATCAAGGAGGAGCACGTTGGCATTTTCCTTAAGTGTAAGGGCAAGATGCAGCCGGTTGCGTTCGCCTCCCGAAAGCACGCCGCATTTTTTTTCCTGGTCGGCCCCGGTAAAATTGAACCTTGCAACATATGCCCTGGCGTTCATGGATCGGCCGCCAAGCTGAATGAATTCACTGTCACCCGAAATAACCTGGTATACTGTCTTTTCAGGGTCTATTGCAGCATGGGCCTGGTCAACATATGCTATCCTGGCGGTATCGCCCGTGACAAAATCACCCCTGTCGGGCTTCTCTGCCCCGATTATCATTCTGAAAAGAGTGGTTTTCCCGGCTCCGTTGGGACCGATAATACCGACGATGCCGGCGGGAGGCAGCGTGAATTCGAGGTTTTCGAACAGCAGCCTGTCGCCGTAGGCCTTTGCAACATTCCTTGACTCGATCACCTTGTCACCGAGCCGCGGGCCGTTGGGTATGAATATTTCCAGTTTCTCTTCCTTTTGCCTGACATCTTCATTCAGGAGCCTGTCATATGCGCTGAGCCTGGCCTTCGATTTGGCATGTCTTGCCCTGGGCGCCATCCTTACCCATTCAAGCTCCCTTTCAAGCGTTTTCTGCCGTTTCCCTGCTGTTTTCTCTTCCATGGCAAGCCTTTTTGACTTCTGGTCGAGCCACGATGAATAATTTCCTTTCCAGGGTATGCCTTCTCCCCTGTCAAGCTCGAGGATCCAGCCGGCAACATTATCAAGGAAATACCGGTCATGCGTGATCGCAATAACCGTACCCCTGTACTGCTTCAGGTGCTGCTCAAGCCATTGCACCGATTCGGCGTCAAGGTGGTTGGTCGGCTCGTCGAGCAGCAGTATGTCGGGCTCCTCTATCAGCAGCCGGCAAAGAGCAACCCTTCTGGCCTCGCCGCCCGAAAGACTGGTTACCGGACTGTCCCCCTCGGGACAACGCAGGGCGTCCATGGCACGTTCCAGTTTGCTGTCAAGATCCCATCCGTTGAGGTTGTCAATTTTTTCGGTCAGCTCACCCTGTTTCTCAATAAGCCGGTTCATCTCATCATCATCCATTGGTTCGGCAAAACGGCTGTTCACCTCTTCGTATTCCTTAAGCATATCGGCAAGCTCCCTTACGCCGTCCATCACGTTTTCCCTTACGGTCTTGGTCTCATCAAGATGAGGTTCCTGCTCGAGCATTCCTACGCTGTAGCCGGGCGAAAAAACAACTTCACCGTCGAACGATTTTTCCTTTCCGGCAATTATCCTCAAAAGCGAGGATTTTCCCGAGCCGTTCAGACCGATAATACCGATCTTCGCTCCATAGAAAAAAGACAGGTAAATATTGTTCAGCACCTTTTTCTGCGGCGGGTAGGTCTTGCTCACTCCGACCATGGAAAAAATCACTTTGTTATCTTCGCTCATAAGAACTGTATTATGTAAGGGAGAGTAAAATTATAAAAAAATACACCGGAAATAACAGTGCTCCGGCAAAAAACCGCTGCAGACCGCGTTTTCGCAGACCTTTTCCATTGTAAGTGCCGTGGTTGAATGCAAAAATGTATTTTTATCACGTATTTACATCAGCTGTCATAGATTTTGTTATTTTTGGCAATTGAATCGTGCAAAGAATCCTACCCCATGAAGCTCTTCAACCAGCTTATACACTACTTGTCTTTGGGGCTCCAACACAGGTGTGATGAAAACACCATCAACAGGATACTGTTTATAAACCTTCTCAGTTTCTCAGGATTCTGTCTTTTACTTGTTTTCGGCTCAATCGCCCTTGTCAGGGGCGAAACCATCAGCGGCGCCGCCTCCCTGGCAACATCCCTGCTTTTGCTGGTCAGCATCCCCCGGTTGAACAGGACCTGCCGTCACCAGACTACAGGCAGGTTTAACCTTACCCTGATTATCCTGGTACTGCTGTTCCTTTTTGCTTTAGGCGATTCAAACGATACCATACTTGTCTGGTTTCCCGTCATACCGGTACTTTCGGTGTTTGTTCTCGGCAACCGGGGCGGCGGACTGGTATCGCTGTTTTTTTTGCTTGTTACAGCGGCTTTTTTTGTTTTGCCCGAGCCCTTCTCAACCATCCACCATTATGACCCTGTTTTTAC
>SKQJ01000356.1 GCA_007119075.1 Bacteroidales bacterium
GCCGAATATACCGATGCGCCGCTCTCATTGACCATGAACACCTGCATATCCCGGTCAAACCGGATTTTTTTCATAAAATGCTCTGTTTCTCTTCCCGCAGTTCCGTTGCCGATGGCAATAGCCTCTATTTTAAACTGATTTACCAGCGAGGCAATTTTTTTTGCCGCCATTTTTGTTTCGCTCTGCGGGGGATGCGGATAGATGGTTTCATTATGGATCAGATTTCCCTGTGCATCCAGGCAAACCACCTTGCATCCGGTCCGGTACCCGGGATCAAGGGCAAGAATCCGTTTTTGTCCGAGCGGCGGAGCAAGAAGCAATTGCTTCAGGTTGCCGGCAAATACCTCGATGGCCTCCCTGTCGGCCTTTTCCTTTGAGCTCGCCCGGAATTCCGTTTCAATTGAGGGGCCGAGCAATCTTTTGTAGCTGTCCTTTACGGCAAGCAAAACCTGCTGTGATGAGGAATTATTACTTTTTACAAAAATTTTCTCAAGCAGCACGAGCGCTTTTTCGACAGGAGGCCCTATACTGATTCGGAGTATGCCTTCGGTCTCCCCCCTTCTCATGGCAAGCAGCCGGTGAGAGGGGCATCTGCCGAGCTTTTCGGAAAAGTCAAAATAATCCAGGTACCTGGATCCCTCCTCCTCCTTGCCTTTTACCACTACGGAATTAATTGATGCTTCCCTGTCAAACAGATTCCTTATTCTTTCCCGGGCCTCCCGGTGCTCGCTCACCCACTCGGCCACTATATCCCTGGCGCCCTGGAGGGCATCCCCTGCCGATGGCACCGCATCGCCGGTAAAACGGGCGGCGCTGCCCTCTATGTCTTTTTCTTTCTGCTGCATCATAATCCGGGCAAGGGGCTCCAGCCCCCTTTCCCGGGCAACCGATGCCCGCGTCTTTTTCTTTGGTTTATAGGGAAGATAAAGGTCCTCTAGCACCGTCATGCTCTCCGCTTCCCTTATCAATCTTTCAAGTTCGGGGGTAAGCTTATCCTGTTCTGCTATTGATTTAAGAACCGCCTCCCGTCTTTTGTCCAGCTCAGAAAGCCGTTCGGCATGCTTCTGGATATCAGTCACCTGAACTTCGTCCAGACTGCCTGTGAGTTCTTTGCGGTAACGGCTGATAAAGGGCACGGTAGCCCCTTCATCCAGAAGCCTGAGGGTGTTTTCCACCTGCCTGGCAGGCAGGTTCATGGCAGCCGCAATTAATTTGATATGACGTTCGCGCATCTGTATATTGCTTGATTTGTTAATTGTTTTGCCTTCAAAATTAACATTAATTCCTGCCTTATGGCTGAAAAACTACTTTGGGAGCCGGAAGGAGGACCGGGGCCGGAAAGGCACGGGGAAGTGGAATGACACGGGGGAAGCCCGCACTGGCGCCGGGGAAACCCGCACTGGCGCCGGGGAAACCCGCACTGGCGCCGGGGAAACCCGCACTGGCGCCGGGGAAACCCGCACTGGCGCCGGGGGAACCCGCACTGACACAGGGGGAACCCGCACTGGCGCCGGGGAAACCCGCATTGACACAGGGGAAACCCGCACTGGCGCCGGGGAAACCCGCACTGGCACAGGGGGAACCCGCACTGGCGCCGGGGAAACCCGCACTGACACAGGGGGAACCCGCACTGGCGCCGGGAAAACCCGCACTGACACAGGGGGAACCCGCACTGGCACAAGGGAAACCCGCACTGGCACCGGGATGGGTTTTATGATAAAAAAAAAATCTTTACCTTTATTGTAAACTTTCTCTCCCGGGAGGGAATTAAAAGGTCAAAAAACAAATTATGCGTCTTATAACACGGTTTATACTGATAGCCCTTGCGGTAATGGGCATTGCATGGCTGATACCCGGAGTGGAAGTTTATTCATTCACTTCCGCCCTGTGGGTAACGCTTGTATTGTCCGTACTTAATCTTCTGATCAGGCCCATACTTATAATCCTTACCATCCCGGTCACCATAGTCACCTTCGGACTATTCCTGCTGGTCATAAACGGGCTGATGGTATGGATAGCCAGCGGATGGATAACCGGCTTCCATATTATCTCATTCGGAAGGGCGATAATTTTCAGCATATTGCTCTCGGTAGCCACCTACCTTATTGAAAGACTGATGGGACCGCGTCGCTATTACCTGTAGGAACCCCGCCGGGTCTCCCGGCAGGCGGCCGGATGACGCCGGCGAACTTGCCGATGGGCAGACACACCGAATCCGGTGCAAAAGGTGCCTGTAGCCATGAACCTTGAGCGTTTTTTCCGGGCCTAGTGCATATGACCCCGGGTGACAGGTGCTTATAGCCGCGAATCGAGGATATTTTTCAGTTCCTCCCGGTCGAGACGGACGGGATTGTTCTTGATGCCGGTTGCGGCTGCAAGGTTTTCCGTATCTGCGGCCGTTACGCCATACATTCCCAGGCGGGGGATATTGAAATCCTCAATCAGCCTGTCGAGCTCGCCGGCAAGACAAAGGCTGTGATCATCATCAGCCCCCCGGCTGTCAGCACAAAGCCATCTGCCGGCACGGCTGAGTTTTTCAAGATAAGGACTGTCCGGCTCCTTTTTCAGTCTCCCGATATTGCTCCTGGTAACCGCGCCGAGCAGGGTGCCGCAAACAACCCCATGAGGGATATTGTAACGCCCTCCCAGAACTGAGGCAAACCCGTGAACCGCACCCAGGCCCGCGTTGGCAAGAACAATGCCGGAAATCAGCGCCGCATACGCCATGTCGGCCCTTGCAGCCAGGTCGCTTCCGTTTTTTACGGCCCTGCGAATGCTTTTCAGCGCCTTTTTAAGGGCTTCGCCGGCCAGGGCATCAGTCACCGCCGAAGAGCCGGTCGACAGCCACCCTTCCAGAAGCTGGGTCACGGCATCGAGTCCGCTGGCAGCGGTAACATCGGGAGGGCATCCTGCCGATAGCTCGGGATCGACTATTGCAATATCCGGCATGAAGCTATCATGCCGGAGCGATTTTTTAAGCGAAGGGTCTTCCGTAACAGTCAGCACCGCATTCTTTGTAGCCTCGCTTCCAGTGCCGGCGGTAGTCGGCATCGCAATGAAAGGCAGCTTCGTGCCCGGATGCTGAACCTGTTCCGGGTTCCCCTCCAGGTAGTCCCATACAGGCCGGTCGACCGGTATCATGGCCGAAAGCGCCTTGCCGGCATCGATCACGCTCCCGCCTCCGGCGGCCAGCACAATATCCGGTCTGCTTTTCCTGAAAACAGAAGCCGTATGGTCAATAAACGATGTTTCAGGCTCCCCCGAAAGGGAAACAATATCATATTTAATACGAAAGGCATCGAGCTGGTCAAGAATTTTCTGGCCCCGCAGGCTTTCGGCAAATGAGGTTTTTCCGGTAACGAGCAGGAGCCTTCTGCCATAACGGGAGGCCAGGGGAACTGCCTTGCCGGCTGTGCCGGCTCCGAAATGGATCACCGGTAAACGGGAAAAATTGAATGGCTCTACCATTTGGCCAGGTCGGAGGGCATTAGAATTTTGTGTCTGACTCCCTGCCGGGGCGATGCCATCCAGGGTTCAACAGCTTCGCGCCACCTGTTGTAATGGGGGGTGAGCTTATGGGCTGCGGCAGCATCTTCCGACTCATAGGCCTCGTAAAAAGTGAACCGGAAAGGGTCGCCTGCATTCTGCAAAATATCAAAACGCAGATTTCCGGGTTCTTTGACCGACTCCCGGTGATTCATTTCGGTTTCACGGATAAAATCGTCAAGGAATTCCTTCTTTACGCGGATGTGGACTAAAGTCACTATCATAATAATGGATTTGGAAACAAAGATAACACAAACCGACGGTCGCCCAAAACTGCCCGCGCTTTAAGCGCTCCCTTGCTTTTTCCGGTGAATTTCCCGCAGCCTGCTGAACAGCCTGGTTTCCTCTTCACTGAGATCGGCCGGCACCGTTACCTTTATCCTGACAAACATGTCGCCATATGCCCCCTCCCTGTCGTGAACAGGCATTCCTTTGCCCCTGAGCCTGAGGCGGCTGCCTGACTGTGTTCCTTTGGGAACTGTCAGGTTGACTTTCCCCGCAAGGGTATCTATTTTAATCCTTCCTCCCAGGACTGCCGTGTACAGATCAACCGGCACTTCCCTGATAAGGTTATGCCCGTCAAGGGTGTATCCGGGGTCTTTCTTTATCCTGATCCTTATATATATATCACCCCTTTCGCCTCCGGCAACAGTCCCGCCGCCCTTGCCCCTGATACGCAGTTCCTGGCCCTCGTATGTTCCCGGCCTTATCGTGATCCTCAATTTTTCACCGTCTACATTGAGAATTCTTGTTGTTCCGTGGTAAGCTTCGTGCAGGGTCAGCTCGACATCGGCACGCATATCCTGGCCCTTGATCCGCCTCTCTCCCCGGCCCGCCCTGGCACCCCGTGCCCGTCCGGCGGTCCGTCCGCCCATTCCGCCCATTCCGCCGAAAAATGTGTTGAAGAACTCAGAGAAGCCGCCTTCCCCGAAAACATCGCCCATATCTTCGAACTCGGTTTCGTAATGATAAGGACCTCCCCTGCCGGCACCGCCAAACTGTGTCCAGTCAAATCCCCCTGCCTGTCCGGCGCCGGCATGTTCATACTGTTTCCAGTTGCTCCCGAGCTGATCGTACTTTTTTCTTTTCTCAGGATCAACCAGTACCTCGTAAGCCTCGGTCACCTCCTTGAACTTTTCTTCGGCACCCTTATCATCAGGATTCCTGTCCGGATGATGTTTAATTGCCAGCTTCCTGTAGGCTTTCTTAATTTCATCCCGGCTGGCGTTTTTGGATACTCCGAGCGTATTATAATAATCCTTGTACTGCATTTTCCTGTCATTTTTGCTTCAGGGCTACCAATGCGGATCCCCTGGCCGGTACCCTGGGGCCCTGTGTATCTTTCATCAAAAACAGGACCAAAGGCAAGCCGGCTTCGTATGACAGCCAAAATGTCGGTCGGACATGAGAAAACACCGGGAAACCGGGATGAGGCCTCCGATGAGAGCTCAGACCCGTCTTCCCCCGATAACGGAAATAAGAATGGAAATAACCGCAAGTACAAGCAGGATATGGATCAGGCCGCCTGCCGAATAGGCAAAGAATCCAAGAAGCCAGCCAATTACCAGAATTACAGCAATGATGTATAATATGCCTCTCATAACAATAAGTATTAAATTAGCATTAAAACATTCTCATTAATCACCGTGGAGGAATTCAGCCTCCGGATGATGAATAAGGTTCTGAGGGAATATCGTGCCAAAATGCCCCTGAACAGGCTATTTCCAAACAATAGTTTCATAATACACTGGCATAATGGCTTTTGATCTTAACCCCCCGGCAGACCTAAAATTGGGCAGCTTTATTCAAATTGAAAGGAATCAGTGGAAAAAATCCACATATTCCCGGATCCGGGATTTTTTCAAAGCCTTCATGATGCCGGTCCAGGCCTGATGATCCAAATGGAAATAATTATTAACTTCATGCCTAAAAAAGGATCCTTATGTTAATTATCATTTCTCCGGCCAAAAGGATGAGCCCCGCAACCGGCAAAGACGACACCGGGCATACATTTCCGAGGCATCTTGATAAATCAGCCCGCCTGGTGGAGGAGATCCGGAAGCTTTCACCGGAAGAGCTTCAGGATCTTATGAATGTCAATGCCGAAATAGCAAGACTTAATTTTGAAAGGTACCGGCAGTGGGAAACTCCTTTCGATACCGAAAATGCCGGTCAGGCGCTGCTTGCCTTCAGGGGTGACGTTTACCGCAGCATGGACCCGCTTAGCTTTACCGGCGAAGATCTGGATTTTGCCCGGGATCGTCTGCGTATTCTTTCCGGCCTTTACGGGATACTGCGCCCTCTCGATCTTATAAGGCCCTACCGCCTGGAAATGGGTTCTAAATTCAGTCCGCCCGGGAAAAGAGACCTATACGAATTCTGGTCAGACGCCATCACCTCATCTGTTAATGAAGATATGAAACAGCAGAAGGAAAAAGTGCTGGTAAATCTTGCCAGCCGTGAGTATTTCAGGGCACTGGATGCCGGCAAGCTCGAAGGCAGAACAGTTGTCCCGGCATTCAAACAGTACCGGGAGGGCAAATACCGGGTGGCAGGCATTCCCGCAAAACTGGCCCGGGGAATGATGACCCGGTTTATCATACAAAACAGAATAGAAAAGGCCGAAGAAATCAAGCTGTTCAGTCAGGAGGGTTACAGCTATGATGAAAACCTGAGTTCTGCAGAAGAATGGGTTTTTACCAGGTAGTTTCCGTGCCCCGGCTAATGAAATGACGGAAACCTGAAGTTTTGTGAACTATAATACTGAAATCAGATGGGCGATAAAATATTCAATAAGCAGTGCGGGACTTTAACAATAACAATGCTCCCTGCCTGCTGGTTGCTGTTAATTTTGTTTTCCGGCGGGGGGCTCTCAGCACAAGATCAGGACCGCATCCGGGCCTGGCCGGGAAACCCGCACTACCTGGCGTGGGGCGATACTCCTGTTTTTCTGCTGGGTGCTGCAAATTACCATAGCTGGACGCCGATAAGCCGCCCCGGTGAGGCAAATTTCAGGGAACAGCTTGACCGGCTGGCCGGCGTCATCAATGACATCGGAAGCCCCCATGTCATGGGACTGGCCCGATGCCTGCCCTATGACCCCATGAATCAGATGCATGACGGTATGGTTTCCAGGGTGCTGCAGCCATGGGTCAGGCTGGATGACGGCCGTTATGATCTTGAAGGGTTTGAACCTGAATGGGAAGCGCGGCTGAAAGAATATCTTGATCTTGCCCTGGCTCTCAGGATCATCGTTTCACTGGAAATATGGGATGACTGGTCGATCACCCGGGGCATGGGAGGCGAATGGGATCCCGGACCGGAAGCGGCATGGAATGCCCACCCCTTCAATCCCCGCAACAACATTAACTACGGCTCCGATGTTTTGCCTGATACTACCAGGGCATGCGAAGCATGGTTCTATCAGACCGTCACCTCTCATTCCGGCAACAGGCAGGTCCTGGAGCTCCAGAAACTTTATGTCAGCCATTTGCTTGGCATCATATCAGAATATCCCAATATAATAATAAACATCTCAAACGAGAGCCGTGCAACCCTGGAATGGAGCAGGTTCTGGGCTGAGTACACCGGACAGCGGATACCTGCGGGGATGATGATCGGCGATATGCCGTCGACAAACCGCAGGGACGGCGGCGGCGAATGTGAAGAAAACTTTAATCCGGCCACATTGGCCTCCGACCAGCATTATCAGTTTGTGGATATTGCCCAGGCCGTATCCAGGCATGAATTCACTGAGCCTTTCCAGCAGGCCATCGAAGGGGGAAAGCGAATACTCGGATACCGTGAAGCTATGGCCGGTGCCGGCACAGAGCGGCCGCTGATAGTATCGAAGGACTATAGCAGCGGACCGGAGGCAGGCGATATGATACTCTGGAGCAGGTTTGTGGCAGGCGCCGCTGCTGCGAGATTTCACAGGCCCCTGGGCAGCGATCCGGGAACGGTGATCGACTTCCAGCATGAAGCCGTCAGGATTCTCGGGCGGTTCATTGCAGGTGTTCCGTTCTGGCAAATGAGCCCGGGGGCGGACCTTATAAGCAGCATGCCTGAAGGCACCGGGGCAAATATCCTTTCCGATCCAGGCCTTCACTACATTGTGCAGCTGGTCGGCGGAGAGGAAAATGGAAGACTGATCCTGAACCTTCCCCCCGGCACCTGGTCGGTGCAGTGGATAGATCCCTCCACGGGCGGGGAACTGGCAGCCGGCGAACTAAACGCTGATGCTCCTGAACAGGAGCTTATAATCCCCGTATCGGGCAATCATCGTATCATCAACCTCAAAAGAAAGTCTGATCCGGGGTCCCGGTAGAAGGCCTGTCTCCGGAACTCCGGCTGGTGAAACCGGCAATCAGCTTGTCGCGGTGAGCCTGCGATATATCTCGTAACAAACCCAGGCATCGGTTGCAGCGTATACCAGCTGTGCTTCGGTTAGCACCTGCCTCTCCCAGTTGGTCACCTGCTGGGCCTTTGATATCTGAATGCCCATTACAATGCCTGCCATTTTCCGGAGGCCGCTGTCGCGGATATTATGTTCCTTGACCAGTTCCTGCAATTCCACAAATCCGGCCGGATTGAAGCGGGCCAGCCTTTGAAGCGACCGTATATCATCCCTTATGGCTGCACCGGCCTTGATAATTCCAGGGTTGGCCATAAGTGAGACCAGGGAAGGGGGGAGCCCTGTTTTGTTCAGCCGGAAAATGAACGCCTTTTCTTCGGTGGCAAACTGCAGCAGGGCAACCTCGTTGATCACACCTTTTCTGAAGGCAGGCCGGGTTTCGGTATCAAAACCAAGTATATCATAACCACTCAGTGTTTTAGCCACTCCGGGCACATGTTTCGGGTCTTCAACGACGATTATTTCACCGGAAAAAGAAGAAAGGGGCAAAGCCAGTATTTCTTCTTTGGTGATAGCCTTTTCGAATGAATTAATTCTCTTCCTCATCCCAGTTTTTTTTCCTCCTGGTAAAGATCCAGTTTTCGGTGTCACGGCGTGGCAATTCATCACCCTTTTGAGTGTCTTTTCCCTCATCTTCGTCTTCCCCGAGATCCTCACCGCCATGGAGCAGGTTATGCAGGGCCCTCAGAGAGTTAAGAAGCTTCTGTCCCCATCCCTGTTCAAAATGCTGCGTGCATTCCCATAGGGCATCGTTCATCAGCTCGACGGTCCCCATCCGGTAAAGCATTACAAAATCCCTGAGGTCCTGGTATATGTCGGCAAGATTTTCGGCAATGCTCCCTCCTACCAGGTCTTCGGTATCTTTAACAACGGGATCGAATACCTCGGGGTAATCGTTAAATCTGCCAAGCTTATCAAGTATGGCATCATGAACGGCATGCCAGTCTTCTTCGGAAACAAATTTTTCGGCAGCTTCATCAAGCAGCGGTCCGGTCCGCGGAAGCAAGGCAGCCTTATAGTAAAGCAGGGGGAGTATCTTCCTTGTCTTATCAACAAAATCGGGCCTGGAAAAACCTGATGCCTGCTCCAGGAAGCTGCACAATTCATTGGCCACCGCCACAAATTCAATTACCTGGCCGGAATAAACCAGGGCCTCCTTTTCATTATTCATAATCAGCTTATTCAACGGTCACAAAAATAATAAAAAACTTGCCAACTATTAAACAATGCTGCGAAAACACTGAAAACCACTACATGAGTGCTCAATGCGATCCTGTCATGCACTCCCAATGCATGCAAAATGGGACCAGAAAGCTTTTCAAAACGGATTTGGAGCTCTGACCGGCATGTGGAAACTGTCATGCACGCCCAATGCATGAAGAAGAAGCGACAGTTTTTCCTTCCGGATGAGCGATCAGGTCCGGCTTAAGCAATCTTTGATCAGATTTTTGTACCGGAGGTTGAAGGCAGAGATAGATATTTTTCAAGCATGCCGAAAAGTTTGGCCTGGCTTACAGGTTTGGTAAGGTACCCTGCAAAACCAGCCTGTCGGAAGCTCCTGATATCTTCGGGCATCGCGTAGGCCGTCTGGGCAATAAAGGGTATTTTATTTTCCCGTGGCTTCAGTTCCTTAAGCACTTCATAGCCGTTCATCTCAGGCATCTGAATATCAAGCAGAACCAGATCGACCTGATGCTTCTGAAATTCTTCCAGGGCTTCCCTGCCGTCCCTGGCTATAAAAAGGGTGGCACCTGTTTTTTTTAGCTGGTAAACCAGCATCTCAAGAGAGAAAACATCATCTTCTGCAATAAGTATTCTTTTGCCGCTGAGCTGAGGAATGCCTCTGTTTTGATGAGCCTTTGCTTTCCGCTTGCCCGGCTTCGCCCTGGGTATCCCATCCAGGGGAATTGTAAACCGGAATGTCGAGCCCTGACCCTCATCCGATTCAAGCCAGATATTTCCTCCCAGCATTTCAACATACGATTTCGACAGGGACAGACCCAGTCCGACTCCCTGGAATGCCCTGAAATCTTCAATGTCGGCCTGTTCAAAGCGGTTGAATATTGCTGCCTGCTTGTTCTTCGGCACTCCTATGCCCGTATCTGTCACAAAGAATTCCAGGCAATTTTCCTTTTTGTTGCAACCAAAGTCAATTTGCCCCCTGTCGGTGAACTTCACGGCATTTTTGATAAGATTGGTCAGGATGGAATTCAGTTTGGCACGATCGGTATTCACAATTGAAAAATTATCGGGCACACCGTTTTTCAATCCCATCTCAAGGCCTTTTTTCCGGATCTCGGGAAGAAAAAAATGATAAAGGTTTTCAAGCTGATCACGAATATCGGTTTCAGACAGATGCACTTTTACCTGTCCGGTCTCAATTTTTGATATATCTATCAAATCATTGACCGTGTCAAGCATTCTCTTTCCGCTGTTCTCAATTACGTCGTAAAATTTCAGCTGATTCTTGCGCGATAGCCCGGGATCCTTGAGTATTTCGGCAAAACCCATTATTCCGTTCATGGGCGTGCGTATCTCGTGACTGATGTTGGCAAGGAACGCCGTTTTAAGCCGGTTGCTTTCTTCCGCCTTTTCCTTGGCTTCCAGAAGCTGCTCAACCATTTTTTTGCTTTCGGTAATATCCTCCATTACCGAAACAAAGTTGGTCACCTCTCCCCTGGAATTCTGTATCGGAGAAATAACCGCGTGATTCCAGTAGTATTCGCCGCATTTCTTTTTGTTTCTGAATTCACCCCTCCAGTCTTTCCCGGAAAGTATGGTGTTCCAGAGGTCCTGATAAAAATCCATCGAATGAAAGCCGGATTTTAGCATTTTAAGGCTCTTTCCCCGAATTTCGTCCATCGTGTAGCCGGATGTTGTTTCAAAGACAGGATTAACATATTCGATTTTCCCCTGAATGTCGGTTATGACAATCGAGACAGGGCTTTGTTCGACCGAGCGGCTCAGAAGCTTCAGCTGCCTTTCCGCCGCATCCTCAGCTTCCTTGCGGGAAGTGATATCACGCATAAAAAGAAGGCCGCCGCTTTTCCCGTTATAATCTATGGCCTCGCCCTTGCTTTCAACCCAGAATTCCTCCCCGTTCCGTCCGAATATCTTATATTCCATTGATTCAACCGGCTTGCGGTCCGTATTGAGCCTGACGATCCTCCTGAGGACTATTTTCCGGTAATCCGGATGTACGCGGTCGATCAGCGGTGTGCCTTCCACTTCGCCCGGTGTCTTTATTCCGAACAATCTGCATCCTGCCGGATTGATCCATGCAAATTTGCCTTCGGTCTGTATGATTATGGGGTCCGGAGCTCCTTCAACGATTTTTCCGAGTGTTGTACTATCCATGATCAGGCCAGGGCATTACGGTTTCTGGTGCGACGTTTCTGCAAAGTTAACAAGTTACTCAGGGAAGTCCAATTATCAGGCTATTATAATCATATTTATTGAAGACGATCCGGGAAGCAAAAAGGTTGGAACCGCGGGAACGGTTTTATCAAAAAAATGAAAAAAACACCTGAACATGCCTGGCGGGGCCTGATCAGTTTTTCCATTTGACTATATTGCCGGGCCCCTGCACGAGAACTGAATTGTCAAGGAGAAAGCGTATAACCTTCAAAACCTTGTCCGGCGGGAATTCCAGAAGCCCTACCAGTTCATCGGGCTGTGTATTTCCGTGCTTTACAGCTTCTTTGATATTTCCCGATATAAGGTCAAACTCATACCGGCTCAATCCCGACTCGTCCTTTTTCCTGCATAAATCGCAATGACCGCATCTTGCTGCGTCTTTTTCCCCGAAATAGCCGAGCAAATAGACGCTGCGGCATCGTATGCCGGAATTTACATAGGAATATACCGAATTCAGCTTTGATATATAATGTTCTTTCCTGGAATTTATTGAGGCAGATGAAATAAACAGTGAATTATGGTCGAGCCGTTCGGTATTCATTATTATGAGCGGTGACTTCCTCCGGGGGATATAGCTGATGATCTTCAGCCTGCCAAGCCTTATCAGGTACTGACAGACAATCTCACGGGAGGTCCCGGCCCGCCTTGACAGGAACTCCTCGTCGATGGGAACAAAACCCGAAAAAACACCTGAATAGGTCCGCAAAAGCAGCTTGATGAACCCGTCAAAGTCCGCATTGGCGACCTGGAACCGGTACAGGTCGTCGCGGCCAACTTTAAAATGGATCCTGGAGGGGTTATTGATCTCATCCGTCAGCTCCAGGTATCCTTCCGTCTCAAGCGATTTGAGACTGTAGTAAGCATGTGTGGCATTGAAGCCATAACGGGAGGCAAAATCTGTTATATTGAAATCCAGTATCGCCCCCTTGCCTCCCCCGAAAGGGATCTGGAAATAGCTTCCCAGGGCATGGTAAACCTTCCTGATCATTTCAGGATCGGGAAATTTTACCGGCACTCTCTTGTCTGCATTAGCCCTGTCGGAATCATTGAAGAACAAAACGGCAAAGGAGACCCTGCCGTCCCTGCCTGCCCTGCCGGCTTCCTGGAAATATGACTCAAGGGTATCGGGAATGTCAAAATGGATGACAAACCTGACGTCTGCCTTGTCTATGCCCATGCCAAAGGCATTGGTTGCGACTATCACACGCGTTTTGCCCTTCATCCATTCGTTTTGCCTGAGCGACCTTGTTTCCGATCCAAGTCCCGCATGATAGTAATCGGCACTTATGCCCTTGCCGGAAAGGAATTTTGCGATTTCGAAAGTTTTTCTGCGGTTCCTGGCATAAACAATCCCGCTGCCGGGAATTTTTTCTGTTATTTCAAGCAATCTCCTGTGTTTGTCTTCGGTGATCTCAACCTGGTAATGAAGGTTCTTTCTTTCAAAGCTGGTCCTTATTACATTGGGTGATGAAAAAAGAAGCTTTTTTTGAATGTCATCGACAACATCGCCGGTCGCGGTAGCAGTCAGAGCAAGAACAGGCACACCGGGCAGGATCTCCCTCATTTCTGCGATTTTCAGGTAAGCCGGCCTGAAATCGTACCCCCACTGTGATATGCAGTGAGCTTCATCGACGGCTATCAGGTTTACCTTCATCTTCTTTAACCGCTCCCTGAATAACTGCGACGCGAGCCTTTCAGGAGAAACATAAAGAAATTTGTAATCGCCGTACACACAGTTATCGAGCGCAACATCAATTTCTCCCCTGGTCATGCCGGAGAAAACCGCCTGTGCCTTTATTCCCCTTTTCAACAGATTCTCCACCTGATCTTTCATCAGGGCTATCAGGGGCGTTACCACAATGCATATACCTTCCTCCGCAAGAGCTGTGACCTGGAATGTGAGCGATTTGCCTCCGCCGGTCGGCATCAGTGCAAGCGTATCCCTGCCTTCGGCAACCGAACCGATGATTTCCTCCTGTATGGGCCTGAACCCCGAAAACCCCCAGTAACGGGCCAGTATCTGACTGTATTTGGCTGAGTTATCCACCGCTAATATTTAGACTGCCAGGGAATTGCGTAAGCCGCCGGCTGTCTGCCAAAAAAACGTAAATTTTATATGCATCAACTTATTTTTCGTAACTTAGCGCAATTTAAAAATAATTAAAATTAGCACATAATGTCATTTCTATCCGATAAAATTAAAGGAGAGGGGCTCACCTTTGATGATGTCCTTCTTATACCGGCATATTCAGAGGTTTTGCCTAAAGACGTGAATATCTCATCCATGTTTTCCCGCAACATTCCCCTGAATGCCCCTATAGTCTCTGCTGCCATGGACACCGTAACCGAAGCCGAAATGGCTATTGCCATGGCCAGGCAGGGGGGCATCGGCGTCATTCACAAGAATATGAGCATCAAGGAACAGGCAGGGCAGGTGAAGATAGTGAAAAGAGCCGAAAGCGGAATGATATACGACCCCATTACCATTGAAAAGGACAATACTGTCGGGGACGCCCTGAAGCTTATGAAAGAATACAAGATAGGCGGAATCCCTGTAATCGGGAACAACCGGAAGCTGATAGGTATAGTCACAAACCGCGACCTTCGTTTCCAGGATAACATGGACAGGCCCATAAGCGAGGTTATGACCAGGGATAATGTAGTGACCACCACCCAGGCAAATATTGAAAATGCCACTGATCTTCTTCAGAAACATAAAATTGAAAAACTTCCTGTCATAGATAAAAACAATAAGCTGATCGGATTGCTTACCTATAAGGATATTACCAAGGTAAAGGACAATCCCGGATCATGCAAGGATCCGAAAGGTCGTTTACGGGTCGCCGCAGCAATAGGAGTAGCCAGGGATTCTGTCAGAAGGCTTGACGCCCTGCTCGAGGCCGGGGCTGATGCTATTGTGATAGACACTGCACATGGACACACCAGGGGAGTGTTTAAGCTGCTGGCCGAAATAATGAAAAGAAAAGGCGGGGTTGATATCGTAGTGGGCAATATCGGAACTGCCGACGCAGCACTGGCCCTTGCCGATGCCGGGGCAGCCGCCGTAAAAGTCGGTATCGGGCCGGGCTCGATCTGCACCACCAGGGTAATCGCAGGCGTGGGAATTCCTCAGCTTACAGCGGTATATGAAGTTGCAAAGGCTCTGAAGGGCACCGGGATACCGGTAATAGCGGACGGCGGAATAAGGTATTCGGGTGATATTGTAAAAGCCCTCGCCGCAGGTGCCGATTCGATTATGGCAGGGTCATTGCTGGCTGGTGTAGAGGAATCACCCGGCGACACTATTATTTATAATGGCCGTAAATTCAAGTCATACAGGGGCATGGGATCGATTGAGGCAATGCAGCAGGGATCAAGGGACCGGTATTTTCAGGAAGTTGAGGACGATATCAGCAAGCTGGTCCCGGAAGGGATCTCAGCCCGTATCCCCTACACCGGTGTCCTCTCGGAAATCATCTATCAGCTCATGGGAGGCCTGAGGGCTGGAATGGGATACTGCGGCGCACCCGATATAGATTCGCTGAAAAAGGCACAGTTTGTGAGAATAACCAACTCGGGCCTTAACGAGAGCCATCCCCATAATGTCACAATTACCCGGGAAGCCCCCAATTACAGCAGATAAATTTAAATGAATTGTCCGCTGCTGCAGGCCTTGCAATACAATTAAGGCTTCCGGCAGGCAAAGCGGCACTAACAAGATCATGCTGACGTTAATTAATTTGCCGGCGTAACCGGCAAATTGGATTTTTAACAGACAACAGAACATTTAACCAGAAGCAGAAAAAGGATGCGGTATCTAATTGTTTTTGCAATGTTGCCCGGGCTTCTTTTCCCGGCCTTAGGCCGGGAAACGGGAGATGATGTGCTGCTGACCGTTGAGGGAAGGGAGATAACGAAAAGTGAATTCACGCGTCTCCGTGAGAAGAGCAATTTTTTCCAGGATTCTCCCGACGTAGAAGAATACCTGGAGCTTTTCATTAATTTCCAGCTTAAGGTGGCCCATGCAAGGGAAGAAGGCATTCATAATGAAAGGTCTTTCAGGGACGAATTTTCCCGATTCAGGAGCAAGCTTGCCTCTCCTTATATGGGCGATCCGGAACTTGAAGAAAAGCTGGCCAGGGAAGCTTATGACAGGCTGCAGTATGATATCGACGCAAGCCATATACTTATCCGCCTTGCCCCCGGTTACAGTCCCGAAGACACCCTCGCGGCCTGGGAAAAGGCTATGCAGATAAGGGAGCAGCTGCTTGAAGGAGAGCCATTCGAAAAACTCGCCAGGGCCACATCCGACGATCCTTCGGCAAAGACCAACTCGGGAAATCTGGGATACTTCACAGCGCTCCAGACGGCCTACTCTTTTGAAAATGCAGTTTACGATGCCGTACCGGGTGAAATAGGGATGCCGGTCAGGACCCGGTTCGGATACCACATAATCCGGGTGAATGAAAAAAGAAAATCAAGGGGCGAAATTAAAGCCGCCCATATTATGATCGGTTTTAACCGGTATGATGAGCAGGAGGCAAAAAGCAGGGCTGAAAAAATCCATGATGCCCTCCGGAAAGGCCAGAGCTTCGAATTGCTGGCAAGGGAGAATTCAACCGACCACAATTCAGCCAGCCAGGGCGGGTTAATCGACTGGTTCGGTTCAGGCAGGTTCGTGCCCGAATTTGAAATTGCCGCTTTTGCATTGGACAAACCGGGAGAAATTTCCGAACCGGTGCTTACCCGTTTCGGATGGCACATAATAAAACTTGTTGACAGAAGGGAGAGACCTCCCTATGAAGAAGCAAGGGCAACACTGATTGAATCTGTCAGGGAGCCCGGAACCAGCCGTTCCATGCTCCTGAGGAATGCCCTTCTGGACAGGCTCAGGAAGGAATGGGAATTCAGGGAGGATCTCCAGGCCCTGGATATTTTTTACCGTATTGTTGATGACAGGATTTTTGATGGCGACTGGCAGGCTCCTCAAGATTTGCCGCTCGACAGGACATTGTTTGCCGTAACGGGAAGGTCTTTCAGCCAGCAGGATTTTGCTGCATTCATCTCCGAAAATGCATATAAACGCAAGCCCTGGCCACTCGAGGAATACATCGGTTCGCTCTACGAAAGTTTTGTAGGCCGGCGTCTTGTGGAACTGGAAGACAGCAA
>SKQJ01000391.1 GCA_007119075.1 Bacteroidales bacterium
GATTCGGTTTCATGCCGCTCCGGCTGCTCCCGCTTTGGCTTCAGTCCGCCGTGCCTCCTCCCGTCGCCCGTTTGGCCGCCCTTCCGCCCAGCCTCCTCCCGTCGCCCCCCAGCTGTAAAGCCCCGAAAAACAGAATTATAGCCCCTTTTCAAAAACGGCTCTTTTTTATGCGCCTGACAATGAGGCAGTACAAAACGACAAATTATCGGACATATTGGCAGTAAGTTTATTGTTTTTTTTATTGGCACACGGATTGATTTATTAAGGGTGAAAACAAATAATAAATGTTTAACTTAAAATAAGGAGGACCAGACTATGTTACCAGTATTCAGCAGAAGAGGATCAGTGCCGAACATTGTCGATGAATTTTTCGGCAGGGACATGCTTTCGAATTTCTTCGATGATTTCCAGACCGGGATCAGTGTTCCCGCAGTGAACATAATCGAAGGCAAGGATGACTTCAGGATTGAAGTCGCAGCACCGGGACTGGACAAGAATGATTTTTCCATCGACGTGAAAAACAACGTGCTGTTTATCTCCTGTGAACAGGAAACAAAGGAAGAGAAGAAAGAAGAAAAAATCATGAGAAGGGAATTTTCATACGGCTCATTCACCCGCTCCTTCAGTCTGCCGAACACCGTAGACCCGGAAAAAATTTCGGCAAAGCACAAGGACGGCGTTTTGAGCATTCATATTCCCAAGAGGGAAGAGGCTAAGGAAAAGCCGCCTAAAAAGATCAACATTGCCTGACAGGCAAAAGCCTGCTCACAAAACCTGTCCGGATGCCCCTGGTGTCCGGATTTTTTTTATCGCCTCCAGCTGGCTGGGGTCAGCAAATGGTTGAATCCGTCAGCTTATTTTGCGGTCAGCAATGGATTCGGCAAGCAAATAGCTGAGAGCAGCAATTTTTTTGCGGACGGCAATATCCGGGTCAGCTGCCGAAGCTATCGGAAGGCCCGGAGTGAAGGATGCCTGGGGCAGAGGTGCCGGTATGGGCTGATGTTCAGTTGCCGCCGGTGGCGGGAAGCGTGATCACCGGCTGAAGTATTTCAGGGTTTCTTCCAGCAGCTGGCTGCGGTCGACCGGAACTACCCCGACCTTCCCGCAAACCAGTCCCCCGGCCAGGTTGGCCATTACGGCCATATTTTCGGGATCCGTCCCGGCGGCCAGGCAGGCAGTGGCCACACTGATGACTGTGTCGCCCGCTCCTGACACATCGGCTATATCACGTTTCTCTGCAGGCAGAAGCTTCCCGGCTCCGTCATTCCTCAGGTAGACCCCCATTTCCGACAGGGTGATGAGAAGATGCCTGATGCCGCCCGATTCCTGCAGTTCACGGGCCGCATCGCCTATCCCTGCCAGGTCTGTTTTGTCAAGGTCCCTGTTCAGGCCCCCGGCCATCTCTTTCAGGTTGGGCTTAAAGAGGTCGATGTTTTTGTACAGCGTGAAATTCCTTTTTTTTGGATCGGCCGATACAAGTATTCCATTTTCTGCCGAAAGGCCCGTTACCTCGCTGATGATCCGGGGGGTGATAACTCCCTTGTCATAATCTTCGAAAATAACCGCCTCGATTCTGGATGAGGCCATTACCGATCTGATAAGGGCAATGAATTGCTCCTCTGTGGCGGCATCGATTGCGCCATTTTCTTCCTCGTCGACACGGAGCAGGTGCTGGTTGCCCCCGATTATGCGGGTCTTTCCAGTGGTCTTCCTTTTGTCGCTCAAAAGAATCCCATCATCAGGAAGCTGGTTTTGTCTCATCAGGTCCGTAAAAACATCCCTTCCCGGATCATTGCCCACGACCGAGCACAAATGGGGAACCGCGCCGAGCGCGCGCAAATTGAGGGCGACATTGGCCGCTCCCCCGGGCCTGTTTTCCCTCTTGGTTACCGATACCACGGGTATGGGAGCCTCGGGCGATATCCTGTCCACTTTGCCCCAAAGGTAGGAATCTACCATAACATCGCCGATCACCATTATGTGCATGCCGTCAAAACGGTCGAAAACTTCATGTATCTCTTTTGTTGTCACTGCCTGGATTTAGTTTCGGGCCCTGTTGCCGGGGCCCCGGTTGGAAGATTTATGCAAATTTAAAAATTAACGGCGGTCTGCCAATATTTATGCACGGCCACCATATGGCAACCATGCGGCAATCACGCGACAGTCCGTCACACCGGATCCACATCGGGATATGCCTGGCAGGAAGCCATTCCGGGAACAGTCTGCAAATATGATATTTCTGCCCTTATCAGGCTCCTTGCCTTTGCCAGGTTCGCTCCCTTTTCTATCTTCACAAGGATATTCATGATATACCTGTTCTGAATGCGGCCTATCAGGGGGAATTCGGGCCCGAGAACCCTGCCGCCGAACTTTTTTTTGAGTCGCCCTGCCAGCAAGGCTGCAGCTTTTTGGGTCAATTCCCGGTTCCTGTCCTTTACCGTTATCCTTATAAGTCGAACGAAAGGCGGATAGAGAAACTGGCGGCGCTCGGCAAGCTGTTCGGCAAGGTGCTGTCCTGCATTATTGTTCGCCACATGCTTGATCACGGGGTGATCGGGGAATCCGGTCTGTATCACGACCCTGCCCCTGCCGGTTTTTCTCCCGGCCCTGCCGCTGACCTGCCCTATCAGCTGGAAGCTCCTTTCATGGGCCCTGAAATCAGGAAAAAACAGCAGATTATCGGCGTTGAGGATGCCCACCAGGCTTACCCTTCCGAAATCCAGCCCTTTGGCCACCATCTGGGTGCCCACAAGAATGTCGAGGCTGCCCGCTTCGAAGTCGCCGATTATCCTTTCATGGGCCCGCTTTTTTTTCACCGAGTCCAGATCAAGCCTGCCGACCCTTGCCTCCGGGAAAAACAGCCGTATCTCGTCTTCGATCCTTTCGGTCCCGTATCCCCGGGCCTTTACGCCGGTACTGCCGCAATCGGGGCACCCGGCCGGCGGATGCCGGCTATCGCTGCAATAGTGGCATACCATCTTCCCGGAATTTTTATGATATGTCATGGTCACGTCGCAATGGCGGCAGAACGGTATCCAGCCGCAGTCGGCACACTCCAGGAAAAGGGCATAGCCCCGGCGGTTCTGGAAAAGGATCACCTGCTCGCTGTTTGCAAGAGCCTTGCCGGTGGCTTCAAAAAGCTCAGGGGTGAATATCGATTTCATTTTTTTGCGTTTCCGGGCCCGCCGGGTATCGGCTATGATCACCTCGGGCAGTTCGATTTCCAGGTACCTTTTGAGCAGGTTTACCTGCCCGTATTTCCCCGTCCGTGCGTTAAAGGCCGATTCCACCGAAGGAGTGGCCGTTCCCAGCAGTGTTTTCGCCCCATGCATTGAAGCAAGCATCACCGCGGCATCGCGCGCGTGATAACGGGGGGCCGGATCGAACTGCTTGAAAGTATTCTCATGCTCCTCATCCACAATCACCAGTCCGAGCCGGGAAAAAGGCAGAAACAACGATGATCTTACACCCAGAATGAGGCTGTAGCTGTCCTCATCGCCGGCCAGCACATTGTTCCATATCTCAACCCTCTCGGCATCGGAAAATTTCGAATGGTAAATGCCTGCCTTCCGGCCGAATATGTTTTTTAGCCGGATGATGATCTGCGCCGTCAGCGCAATCTCGGGCAAAAGGTACAGCACCTGTTTTCCCTTTTTCAGCTCTTCCGCTATAAGATGGATGTAAATTTCGGTTTTCCCTCCTGAGGTAATGCCGTTGAGAAGCACAACGTCCAGGGCAGCGAACTGCTCCCTGATATTTTCCAGTGCTTCCTGCTGGAACCCGGTAAGAATGCTCGGGCTTCGGGAGGCCGTCTCCGGACCGGCAATGCGGGAGATGGTGCGGTCGGTCGTTTGCAGGATATTTTTTGACACCAGGGCCTTCAGCGCCGCCTTGCTGAACCGCGGGGATCCGGCCAGGCTGCTCTGCGCAATTTCAGGGGCGGGGGCGGAGAATTCGTCATAACCGCTTTCGCTGAGATAAAGATACAATAGCTCCTGTTGCCTTGGAGCCCGGTTGAGCCTGTCGGCAATTTCATTAAGCGCCGGTCCGTCGCATGCCGAGGGATGGAGGCTTATAAACGGTTCGGTTTTGGGAACAAACCGGTTTTTGAGCCATTTATGTGCCAGCGCCTCATTATGGCCGTCGGTGCCGGGATCTTCCCTGCCCCTGTTGCCGGCGCCCGTGCAGCCATGGGTTGCTGCCGGCCCGGTCCTGCTCTCCGGCCTCAGTCCCGATGGCAAGGCTGCTTTCATGACCTCGCCCGGGGCACACATATAATAATCGGAGATCCAGTTCCAGAAATCCAGTTGCACGGGCAGGATGACCGTGCCCTCGTCGAGCACTGACAATATGTCCTTCGTAGCGTAATCAGCAGGCTTGTTGTCATGGATCCGGCTTACGACTGCAGAATATATCTTTTTCCTGCCGAAAGGGACAAGCACCCGCTTTCCCGGAGCCATGGCAGATGCCAGTCCGGGAGGCACCGAATAGGTGAAAACGCCCGGCAGGGGTAAGGGAAGAATAAGGTCTGCGTATAGCATTCTGCCTGTTTCTTATGTTCTGTTAAGCGGGCTGCTGCCGTTATCCGGCCGGCGAATCTACCCCGGCTGACCTGCAAGCTCCCTGATCTTTCCGGCAACCTCCTCCATAAGCCACAAGGGGGTGGAGGTGGCACCGCATACCCCGGCGGTAGCGGCGCCCGTGAACCAGTCCTTTTTAACTTCGGATGGAAGGGATACGAAGTGGCTTTCCGGATTTGCTGCAAGGCAGTGGTCAAAAAGCACCTTTGCATTTGAGCTCTGCATGCCGCCCACAAATACGATCACCTGGTGGCTGCGGGCGAAATCCTTTATAACCGGTGTGCGCCTTGAAATCTGTCCGCAGATGGTATTATGGGTTTTCAGGGGGATCACTCCGGAAGGAAAGCAAGGTTTCATCGCCTCCCTTAGGTTGTTTTCCAGGCGGCGGTATTCTTCGGTGCTTCTTGTTGTCTGGGCAAAAAGCTCGACTGGC
>SKQJ01000045.1 GCA_007119075.1 Bacteroidales bacterium
CCGTGGCCGCAGCCCGGACAATAATGCATTACGTTTTCGGTAAGCACGGAAGACTTTTTGTAGACCAGGTTCTCTTCCCGCACAATTTCTTCGGTTCTTATATTGTCAGCCATTATTATTTGCTTTAATGAACATTTTTTCCAGCGCCGCGACCACCTCGTCGGGGGAATGGACCATGCCGCCCATCCTGCCGAAGTGTTCCACCCTTACGCTGCCGTTGACGGCAAGGCGCACATCGTCCACCATCTGACCGGCGCTCATCTCAACCGAAAGTATTCCTTTGAGCTTTTGGGCCATCATGGCAAGGGGTTTTTTCGGAAAGGGGAAAAGAGTAACGGGCCTGAGCAAGCCCGCCCTGATGCCTTTGCTTCTGGCAATTCTGACCGATTTCTGGCATATACGGGCGCTTGTCCCATATGCAACAAATATGTATTCGGCATCCTCGCAATCATAGGTTTCATACCTGACCTCATCCTTTTCCATCTGCCTGTATTTTGCCTGGAGCTTTAGGTTGTATTCTTCCTGGCGGGAAGATTCAAGATTCAGGGAAGATATCACGTTTTTCTTTCTTCCGTTAACCTTGCCGGTTGTGGCCCAGTCAGGGAATGACGTCATCCTGGGTTTTTGCTGTTCGAACTTCACTTTTTCCATCATCTGTCCCAGTGCACCGTCGGTGAGTATCATGGCGGGGTTCCTGTATTTAAAGGCAAGATCGAAACCAAGTCCGACGAAATCAGCCATCTCCTGAACGGAAGAGGGTGCCAGAACTATCAGCCGGTAATCACCGTGGCCTCCGCCCCTGACGGACTGGAAATAATCGGACTGTGCAGGCTGGATAGTCCCCAGTCCCGGTCCGGCCCTGACAACATTCACAACCAGGCAGGGTAGCTCGGCGCCGGCAATGTATGACAGCCCTTCCTGCTTGAGACTGATACCCGGGCTCGAGGAGGAAGTCATTACCCTCCGTCCGCACCCGGCGCCACCATATACCATATTGATGGCAGCAACTTCGCTTTCAGCCTGCAGAACAACCATGCCGGTGCGCTCATGGGGTCTTTGCGCCATCAGGTATTCAAGTATTTCTGACTGAGGGGTAATGGGATAACCGAAGTATGCGTCTGCGCCTGCAAGGATCGCCGCCTCGGCTATAGCCTCATTTCCTTTCATCAGTTTGAATTCGCTCATTATGTGATTGTATTTATATTGTTTGAGATCAGTTGCATCAACGTGCCGCTGAAACAGATCGCGGGCAGCAACGGCAATGTGCTGAAATGATCACTCGCTGCCGGCAGTTGCGGCAGAAGGTTTTTTCCGGTATACCGTAATGACGCCATCGGGACATACAATAGCACAATTTGTACAGCCTGTACAGGCATCGGGATTCTCCATGTATGCGAAATGATATCCCTTTGCATTAACCTCCCTTGCCATCTGTATGACGCCGGTGGGACAGGCGAGCAGGCAAACCTCACAACCCTTGCATTTTTCCCGGTCAACAACAATATATCCTTTAATTTTAGCCATTATTTTCTGTCTGAGATTATAAAAAGCTGCTTTTTATGGTTTGTTTTCAAAAATAGTCATTCCAGACAGCCTAAGGAATGATTAATGTCAGTCGACCGACCCTTCAGTATCCATTACAGGATAATCAGCGTGAAATTTTTGTAAACGGAACTCCAGGTCGGACAGCTGGCTGCGGGATATCTGGGACACGCAGGCCCGGAGACCTTCTTTCCGGCTGCTTCCGGTTATGCCGAGCGCAATTGCGCTGATTCCATAGTATAATAATTTTTCCAGCAGTTCGCCACCTGAAAAGCCGGGATAAGCGATCGTGAAATAGAAGCCGTCACCGACCGGCACATCCTCGTCCATATCATAAACGATACTGAAGCCGTTGCATACAAACAATTTCTTCATCAGGGCAGCTCTTTCTCCGTATTCCCTTACCTCCCGTACAAAGTTGTATTCCCCGTCATTGCAGGCCCTGAGCATGGCTGCCAGGCCATACTGCGAAGAATGGTTTGTTCCGGCCGACAAAGCATAGAGCGAGCCGTAAACCATTGCATATCCAAGCTTGTCGGTCGCATAATACCGCTTAAGATCGGGATAGGACCTGTGGGCCAGCTTATCGGGCATGATCAGAAGCCCTGTCCTTTGCCCGGCGTAGCTGAATATCTTGGAACTGGAAAAGAGAATGATATAGTTTGTTGTATAATGAGCTGCCGAGGCCTGGTAAGGCGGTTCGCCCGGCACCGAAATATCCCTGCGGAAATCCATTCCGAAATATGCCAGGTCCTCAATAACAATGGCATCGTATTTTTCAGCCAGATTCCCGATTATCTGCAATTCATTTTCCGACAGGCATACCCAGGAAGGGTTGTTCGGATTGGAATAAAGTATGCAGCTTATGTTCCCCTTCCTGAGAAAGGAATCCAGTTTCTCCTCCAGCTCCGCCCCCCGGTAATTGTATACGTCAAAGCACTCATAATTGATGCCCAGTATGTTGAGCTGCTGTTTATGTACCGGGAAGCCCGGGTCTATCAGCAACACGGTATCCTTCGCCCTGTCAGCCCTTCCGGCGGTCATGAAGGCAGCCATGCTGGCCTGCAGCGAGCCGACAGTGGGAATGCATCCCTGGGGACCGACGTCTATGTCTATAAAATTCTTGATGAATCTGGAGGCTTCAAATTTCAATTCATCCACTCCTTCTATCATCGGATATAACGAAGAGACCCCCCTGTTAAGTGCTTCTATTTCGGCATCCGTGCCGATGCGACACGGTTCCAGTCCGGGAACCCCCATTTCCATCCTTATGAACTTCACCCCCGAGGCTTCTTCGATCCTGTTCACCAGGCGCACAATTTCCCTGATATTCGCCGTGCCCGGGGAAGAAAGCTTGCTTTCCCTGATCATTTCACTGACGATGGCAGCATTTACAGGTGTATTATCCATATATATCAATAAAAATGCGGTATTGTCCGTTTCCGGCTTCTGCTGAAAATCCGGATTATGCCCCGCGCTGACAAGCCGAAACTATGGTTAAAGAGGCAAATATATTGTTTTTATTTTTCAAAACAGGTTATGTATGTTGCTTAACACATATGATTTTGATCATAAGCCTTGTCGGCGAACCGGACCGCAAAATCGTCAACAGATTATATTTGGTTTAAATTAGAATTAGCCTTTATACGGGGACAATATGAGGGAAAATATGTAATTTTCCAATTGTAAATTATTTTAATCCATAATCATAGCAATCAAATTTTTAATTATGCATAAGTCATTCAACAGAAGAAATTTTTTAAAGCTTACGGCTGCAGGAGCTGCCGGCGGACTTTTTGCGGGAAGCGGGAAATTGAACGCTGCTCCTTTTAAGCCCATTGGTTCTGAAAAATCAGGCGGGATCATACATCGTACCCTTGGAAAGACCGGAATGAAAGTGCCCGTGGTTAACCTTGGCGTGATGCGTGTAGACAATCCGAGGATTGTCACCATGGCCCTCGACGGAGGCATGACGCTGCTCGATACCGCCCATGGCTATCAGAACGGCCGCAACGAAGAGATGCTTGGAACCCTCCTCAAGGACAGGCCGAGAGAATCCTTTTACCTTGCCACAAAAGTAAGTGCCAGGGGTGCCGACATGACGACGGAGGAATTTATAGAGACCTTTGACATCAGCATGCAGAGGCTGCAGCTTGAATATGTTGACATACTCTATCTGCATGGCCCCTCCTCAAGGGAAGCGGTTCTGAACGAGAATCACCTGGCAGCCCTGATGAAGCTCAGGAAGCAGGGAAGAACAAGGTTTATAGGAGTCACTACCCATTCCAATGAAGCCGAAGTAGTAAGGGCTGCAGTTGAAAGCAGGGAATATGACATTGTCTGCCCTGCCTATAACTTCCGGATGGAGAATCTGCCTGATATAAAACTGGCCATAAAAGAGGCTGCAGAAGCGGGCCTCGGGGTGATAGCCATGAAAACCATGGCCGGCGCTTACTGGGACAGGGAACGGCAGGAACCGATAAACACCAGTGCGGCGCTTAAATATGCCCTTCAAAACGAGAACATTCATACTTCCATCCCGGGAGTTACTGCATTTCACGAGCTGGAGGAGAATTTCAAGGTGAACACAGATATCGGTATGACCAACGAAGAAATTCAGGATCTGCGCCTCGAGCAGGCGCTCGGCGGAATGTACTGTTTCGGCTGTGAGGCATGCCTGGGGCAGTGCCCTGAAAACCTGCCGGTACCGGATATCATGCGCTCATATATGTACGCCCATGGGTACAGGGACCTTTCTCTTGCCCGCTCCACAATGGATTCCCTGGCCCTGGCCGGGAACATTTGCGGCAGCTGCAGTTCCTGTAAGGTCAATTGCGCACAGGGATTTGATATTGCGTCAAAAATAAGGGACATCGACAGGATACGACAAATACCCTCCGATTTCCTTGCATGAGGTTTTTCTTGCGGTTAGCAGAATGATCGTTGAACTATTATAGACACAAAATTATGAGAATGAGAAACAGCATGACAGGCATTTTATTGGCACTGCTGGCAACCGGAATTTCCGCAGCAAACGATGCTGCCGGACCAGGCCATGAGAAGCTTTTTCCCGTGATCGACGGATGGGAAAAGCCTGCCGGGGTGGATGTATATACCCCTGAAACCCTGTGGGACATAATAAATGGAGCCGCCGATGTATTTATGGCATATGACTTCCAGGAATTATACTGGGCAGAATACATCAATTCAGGCGATGATGGCATATACATAGTTATGGAAGTCTACCGCCAGGGATGCCCTGTAAACGCATTCGGGGTTTATTCGCAGGAGAGGCCGAGGCCTCCGAAGCTTGTCGATATCGGTGTGCAGGGCTATACCGCCCCCGGGGTGCTGCATTTTTTCGTGGCCGACAGCTACGTGAAAATCAGGAGCCATGACAGATCGGAAGAAACTGCCGGGATAATGGAACAGCTTGGCAGGCATGTCTCATCTGCGCTGGACCCGGATCC
>SKQJ01000167.1 GCA_007119075.1 Bacteroidales bacterium
AGGCTAAGACCCCGCCTGTGTACCGGGATTACCGGACAGCTTCCGCGGAAAGGGACATACGGGCCTGGATAAAATCCGTGAGGTACCCTCAGGGGCGCTTTCCCCGGAAGGGACATGCAAATTAAAATCACTCCGGCGAGCCCTCTCCTGAAATATTAATATGATGCACGGCGTTTAAACTAAGTCTAATGCTTTTTTGTTTTATATCTGGTAGTTTTAAATATATTATACCCATAATCTGACATGTCATGGAAAAGAACCGCTACGGCCATCATATTTTTCCTCTGTTCATCTTTATATTATCCTTCGCAGTTATATTTACCTCCTGCAAAAAAGACGATGATGAGGAAGACCGGCTGATTATTGAAGAGAACGAAGCTTTTTACGAGTTGATGAACGATTGGTATTTCTGGTACGACGAGATGCCGGATGTCAATCCCTCAGAATTCCCTTCCCCCTACGAGCTGCTTGAAGAATTGCGGCACCGCCCGCTTGACCGGTGGAGCTATATCACCAGCAGGGAGGAATTTGAGGCCTTATACCGTGATTCCAAAATGATCGGGTATGGTTTTGGTTCGGGATGGGACCAGAACGCCAGGCTGCGGGTCACGTTTATATTCAACACAACTGAAATGTATGGACAGGGGGTAAGAAGAGGATGGCTGATCGAAAGAATCAATGGCACTCCTGTCCGGCCCGGGGCGAATATCAACCAGATGCTCGGTGCCAACCAGGTTGGTGTCAGCAACGATTTTGTCTTTATTGATCCCGAAGGCGAGGAGGTAGCGATGACTCTTCCAAAACAGGAGGTTGTCATGAACACCGTGTTGCATGCGGAAGTGCTTGAAGCTGGAGACAGGAAGGTCGGTTACCTGGTTTTCAAGAATTTTTTTGCTCCTTCCTTCGACGAGCTTGATGAGGCTGTGGAATTTTTTAACTCCGTGGGGATCGATGATCTGATCCTGGATCTGCGATATAATGGCGGCGGACAGACCAGCGTCGCCAACCACCTTGCCGGGCTAATCGGTGGCCAGAGCCTTGATGGCGAGCCATTTGCCAAATATATATACAATGATAAAAGACAGAGTGAAAATTTTACCGATCCCTTTGACCCCCCTGCCAACAATCTAGATCTTGGCCGGCTGATCACAATCACAACAAGGGCCACTGCATCGGCAAGTGAAATGGTCATAAACGGGCTGCGGCCTTACATGGATGTTTATATAGTCGGAAATGACACATATGGCAAACCAATGGGCCAGAACGTCTGGTTCTGGGGAGATTTGTATGCCTTTGCGCCCGTTACGTTCAAGTATGCAAATGCAGATGATTTCGGTGATTTTCTTGACGGCCTGCCGGCCGATGCCTATGCCGGTGATGATATAACCCGTGCTTTTGGCGATCCGCAGGAAGCTTCTTTAAAGGAAGCCCTTCATTATATTGAGACCGGTAATTTCACCATGCAGCCAAAAAGAAAATCCCTGCTGGTCCAGCCATGGGAACAGATGACCGGATTGCGGCAGGAAATAGGAGCGCATTAACAGCTTAAATTGAAGAAGGAACGAATCATATTGGGCATTGACCCCGGCACGACCCTCATGGGCTACGGAATTATCAGATGCATTGGCCGGGATGCCTCTATGGTTGTAATGGGAGTGATAGAGCTTTCAAAGTTTTCCAACCATTACCTGAAGCTCCGGCGGATCTTTGAAGGCACCCTTCATCTGATCGACCAGTACCATCCTGATGAAATGGCAATCGAAGCTCCCTTTTACGGAAAGAACGTGCAGTCAATGCTGAAGCTCGGAAGAGCCCAGGGTGTGGCCATGGCGGCAGGGCTTTATCGCTCCCTGCCGATATTCGAGTATGCCCCGCTGAAGATAAAGCTTGCCATTACCGGCCAGGGAAACGCTTCCAAGGAGCAGGTGGCCGTCATGCTGCAAAAATACCTTTCCATTCCCGAACTGCCCGGTAATCTCGATGCCACCGACGGACTTGCCGCCGCATTGTGCCATTTCTATCAGAATGACCTTCCCGGGACAGGCGCGAAGTATAAAAGCTGGAAGGAATTCATAGCCAAAAATCCTTCCAGGCTCAAATAGGGCGGCAACCGCCAGAATAGTTCTGGATCACCAGGTGGTGATTCATTCCAGATCAAAAAGAGTGGGATGATCGTCTTCGAACTTTTTGAGGATTGCTGAGACCAGCGTTTCACGTATAAATCTTGACCTGTTGTTTATCTTGTATTTCTTGCAGTAGCTGTCAACAGCCCGCATTTCATGAGTATTGAGCAGGAAGGATTGCCTGTGCACCCTTTTCATCTGCTCGTCCCGCTGAATTTTTTTCTTCATCCGGTTATAAATGATTGCCCGTTAAATATGCATTGTGCAAAACGGGATTCTCTAAAAATGTTTCCACATCCGCCATTCTATTTCCACGTCGCCCTCGTAGCGCCGAAGCTGCAGATCACCATAGGCCATTCTGGTTATATCCCAGATGTATATGAACTCTTCGCTGACGCTATATTTAAAATGCATCTCTATCTGGTTCTTGTCGTCGATAAACCGCCATGTTCCCCCCGGCCCGTAAGGATCCCAGTGTGAATCAAGATATCCCTGGATCCATACAAGATTCCCGTTTTTTTGCATGTTGACCGACTGACTGGCGTATTCTTCGGTTTTGTCAATGCCCCCTTCCCTTACAAGGGCAAACCGCCAGTTCCCCGTGGCCCGTTCTTTTTTGGAGTAAATGCTGAACCAGGGCCCGTCCTCGTATTTCTTGCAGGAAGGTACGGTTAATAGCAGAACAAAAAATAATAGCGTTGCGGATTTAAATGACGTCTTCATCCTGATATCTGGTTAAATAATTATGCGTTCGAGCGGAACCGGGATGGTCAACCGGTTTTTCCGGCAAATATAGCATTGTTCAGGTTTGATAACGAAAAAAATCCTGCATTTTGTACATTGCCGGCAAATGATCGCGACCCGGGTCCTGTTTTTTGCTGCCTTCGAACGGATCGCACCCGATGTTCTGCATTTTGTTCATGGACCGGCAACAGGCCGGCGCGGCCTGATGTATCCCCTGGCGGCCCGACGCACCTGCCTTAAAGCAAGGACTCCCTGATCTCCCTGACTGACAAAAGCCTGAGGCCGAATGCCAGGGCGGTGCCCGCCGCTATTATCAAAAAGAACCCGTAAAACCATTGAATGTCAAGGCCTGTCACCAGTATGCCGGCAACGATCAAAACAAGAATAAATGCAGTCAGTTTTACAATTAAGGCAGCGGAGGGCCTGGTTTTAAATACCTTTCCAAGCACCAGCATCTGCAGAGCTGCCGTTAAAAACTGGCTTGTCATGCTTGCTATGGCTGAACCCAGTGCCTGGTAACGGAGTATGAGAATAATGTTCAGAAATATGTTGAGAAGCAGGGTAGACAGTGCTATAATATTCAGTTCCCTTATGCTTCCATTGGCCGTCAGGAGCGTGCCGCAAATGATGGAAACCGAAATGAACACAAAGCTGATCATCAGGACGCCGAATATTTCGGAAGCTTTTCCGGCATGCTCAAGGTACATCAGGTCCATGATCTCAAAACTGTATAAGTAAAGGGCGATAGCACCGGTCACAGAAGGGATTATCAGCAAAAAAAAGGAAAATCTGAAGAGCTGCAATACCGGCTCCCTCTGTTTGATCATCCTTGCAAACATCGGCAAAAGTATGCCCGCGAACAGAAATCCCAGCATGGAGGCGGCATCGAGGATACGGAATCCCTGGGCATAAATTCCCGCCTGTTCCTTGCCGTCGGGAAGCATCCGCTCGAGCATCACCGAATCGGTACGATAATAAAGTATCATCAGAAATCCCAGGATTGCATATGGATAGCTTTTCTGAAGAAACTTTTTGGTTACGTTAAGATCGATCCGGAGTTTCTTCAGTTTTGCACGTTTCAAAACCAGAAGTGTAATCAGGGCTGTGGTCAATACATATGCAGCTGTCTGAGCATAGATATACCATTCGATCCTGAAAGGAGAGCTGGTGATGTTGCCCCACAACAGAAAACTGCAGATAACGATCATCAGGAGGCGGTCGGTAACAGACAAAAGGCTGTCGGTGCGGAATAGCTGGAGGCCGCTGATGTTGCTTCTCAGATAAAGGTTCAGCGAGTTCAGGAACTGGTTGAACAAGAGAATTATCAGCAGCTTGACCTGGAGCCACTGGTAGCCGATCACGTATGCAATAATCAGGCTTACGGTGAAATATACTACAGCGAGAAAGAGCTTCAAAAGAATAGTGTTCGGCAGCAATTCCGGCAGAAGTTCATGGTTCCTTGCTATGGCCCGGTTGTTATAATTGGCAATCCCCATGTCCTGAACGATGTTCAGCAACATCGAAAAACTGAGCAGGGAAAAATAAAAACCGTAATCGGCTGCCCCCACGGTGTTTTGGACGGTAAGATCTATCCCTAAAACCCAGAAAGGCTTTACAAGAAGATTCAGGAATATTAATAATGTTAAATTTGTAAGGAATTTCCGTTTCAATCAGCAGGGAATTGATTTACAGACGCTCTTAAAAAACGTTAAAATTAGTCATTAATTATTGATTTGAAAACCCGGCACCCTGTTTCATAATCTGACCGGGAAATTGATTCGGTCACAAATCTGGAATAATACGAATAATCGCAATGAGGATTGCTGTCAATACCCGGCTGCTTTTAGCCGGTAAGCTCGAAGGCATCGGCTGGTTCACCTTCGAAACGCTCAAGAGGATCACCAGGCTAAACCCGGACTGCGAGTTTTTTTTCCTGTTCGACCGCCCTTATTCGGATGAATTCATATTTTCGGAAAATATTACTCCCGTTGTACTTCCTCCCCAGGCCCGGCACCCCATGTTGTGGTACGGGTGGTTTGAATACTCTGTGCCCCGTGCTCTGAAAAAGACCGGTGCGGAACTGTTCCTGTCGACCGACGGATTCCTGTCGCTTTCGACAAATATCCCTTCCATTGCTGTCATACATGACATAAATTTCATGCACATGCCTGAATTTCATCCCTGGATTACCAGGGCCTATTACCGGCATTATTTTCCTCTTTTTGCCGGGAAGGCAGAGAGAATCGCCACCGTTTCGGAATACTCGAAAAATGATATAAGCCGCACATTTGAAATTTCACCCGATAAGATAGATGTGGTATACAATGGCGCCGGAAAGGTTTACCGGCCTCTCAGCGAAGACGAAAAGGCCCGGGTAAAAGATGAGCTCTCTTCGGGAAGCGATTATTTCGTTTATGTCGGTTCCTTCCATAAAAGAAAAAATATCAGCAGTCTGCTCGAAGCTTACGATCTTTTCAGAAGCGAATCTGCCAGAGACATAAAACTGGTGCTGGTGGGCGAAAAAATGTATGATTACCCGCAGATGAATTCCACCCTGGGAAATATGATTTACCGCGAAGATGTTATATTTACGGGCCGGATGGAACTTCCCGGGCTGCAGCGGACTTACGGTGCGGCTCTTGCCCTGGTGTATATTCCGTTATTTGAGGGTTTTGGCATCCCCGTTCTCGAAGCAATGTATTGCGATATACCGGTCATTGCATCCAACCGCACTTCCCTTCCGGAAGTTGCGGGAAATGCCGCTCTCCTGGTTGACCCTGAAAATACCGCATCTGTTGCCGCTGGAATGCACAGGGTTGCCTCCGATCCGGAGTTCAGGAATATGCTGATTGAGCGATCGGCCGCCAGGAGGAATATGTTTTCGTGGGACCGGACTGCCACACTGCTGTGGGAGTCTGTCCTGAAAGTTGCAAACAGGCAATAGTCCAGGACATGTTAAAGTGCTCATACTCCAGTATTGTTCCGGAAGCCGGATGTGATGAAGCCGGCCGCGGATGCCTGGCCGGACCGGTCGTGGCCGCGGCGGTTATCCTGCCGCCGGGCTATGCCAATCCGCTGCTGAACGACTCAAAAAAGCTGACTGCACCCGTGCGGGAGCGGCTGCGGTCGGAAATACAGGAATGTGCATTGTCATGGTCCGTGGGATATGCAGATAATGATGAGATTGATACTATCAACATTCTCCGGGCTTCAATCCTTGCAATGCACAGGGCATTGTCGGGATTGACAATGAAACCCGGACATATCATCATTGACGGCAATTTTTTTATTTCTTTTGAAGATATACCCCACACCTGCATTGTCAGGGGCGATTCAATTTACTCAAGCATTGCCGCCGCTTCCATCCTCGCCAAAACCCACAGGGATGAAATGATGTGCCGCCTGCACAGTGAATTTCCCTTATACGGTTGGAATACAAATAAAGGATATGCCACAGGCTTCCATGCCGCCGCCCTGCTCGAGCACGGAACCTGCCGGCTGCACAGGAAAAGTTTCCGGCCATGCTCCGGGCAGCTGAACATTGAATTTGAACCTGATGGCCATGAAACACCTTCTTAGCCTGCAGGGCCGGATTAATGGGATATATCTGACTGATCATGAAATCCCTTCTGAACATGAAGTCCCGATTAATGGTATGGAATTTGAATTATCTTTACGGAAAGATCCAATAACCAAAACAGCATGAAGAAAGTAGTCATTTTATTTGCAGCTTTGCTGCTAACAACCGGTGTCAGGCTTCAGGCCGACGAGGGAATGTGGATGCTGCCCCTGCTCAGGCAGCTCAATATTGAAACAATGCAGGAACTCGGACTGGAACTGAGCGCCGAGGATATCTACAGCATCAACAGCTCCAGCATAAAGGACGCAGTTGTAATCTTTGGCGGATTTTGTACCGGGGAAATGATATCGGGGAAGGGGCTGCTGCTTACCAATCATCATTGCGGCTATGGTGCGATCCAGTCACACTCAACGCTAGAGAATGATTACCTGATGGATGGTTTCTGGGCCGCTTCCATGGCCGATGAAATTCCCTCCCCGGATCTTTATGTAACCTTTCTGATCAGTATCGAGGATGTGACCGGAGAGGTTCTTGAAGGCATCGATCACCGGATGACGGAAGAACAGAGAAACGCAGCCGTGGGCAGAAGATCAAGGGATCTTGAAAACAAAGCAGCTGGATCAACCGGCTATTTCGCCCGTGTTCAGCCCTTTTTTGGCGGAAACCAGTATTACATGATGCTTTATGAACGCTATGACGATGTAAGGCTGGTCGGTACCCCGCCCTCTTCGATCGGCAAATTCGGGGGCGATACCGATAACTGGATGTGGCCCCGACATACTGGCGACTTTGCCCTGTTCAGGGTATATACTGCGCCTGATGGTTCGCCGGCCGGGTTTTCCGAGGAAAATATTCCACTTCGGCCCAGGCACTATCTGCCCATATCGGCCAGGGGAGTCGAACCAGGCGATTTCACAATGGTATTGGGCTTTCCCGGGGGAACCGATCGTTACATGACATCATATGAGGTAGATGAACTGCTTGAAATTACCCATCCCAACAGGATAAAAATCAGGGGCGTACGCCAGGGGATCATGCTGGAAGATATGATGGCCAGCGACAGGGTGAGGTTACAGTATTCCGACAAGTACTCGAACTCGACAAATTACTGGAAATATTCGATCGGCCAGAGCGAAATACTGCAGCGGCTGAATATTTACGAACAGAAAAAAGAGACGGAGGAGGCTTTTATGCAATGGGTCCGGGCGGACGACAGCCGGCGCAGTTTGTATGGCGAAGCGCTTGAACTGATTGAAAATGCCGTAAATAACAGGCGGGAATACAGCAATGCAATACAGTATATCACGGAAACCATTTTCAGAAGCAGCGAGATTGCGCTGATGGCAAACCGCGCCGCCGGTCTCGGTGGACTGCTGGCCGAAAGAAACGCCGATAAGGCGGCAATTGATAATGCAATTGAAGTGCTGCGGGATGCGGCGGCAGACTTTTACCGGGATTATAACCCGCCGACCGACCGCAGGATCGTTGCCGCCATGCTGGATCTGTTATATAATAACGTTGATCACGAATACCTGCCTGAAGCAGTCATTGAAGCAGGCCGTAAATACAAGGGCGATTTTGCAGGTTATTCCGACGACCTTTTCAGAAATTCGGTATTCGCTTCCGAACAAAGCCTGGAAGCTTTTCTTGCCAGGCCATCGGCCCGCCGGCTTGAGCGGGATCCCGCATACCGGCTTGCCCGTTCCTCTCTCAGGAAATTATCGGATCTAAGGGAAGCCTCCGGGGAATATAACCTCAACTTGTCAAGAGGGCAGAGGCTTTTTATCGGCGGACTTATGGAACAGCATCCCGACAGCATATTCTATCCCGATGCCAATTTTACCATGCGTCTCACCTACGGAACTGCGGGAGGATATCATCCCCGTGACGCGGTATGGTATGACTATGTAACCACCATTGACGGCAAAATGGAAAAAGAGGATCCGGCCGACCGGGAATTTGTCGTGCCTGACAGGATAAAGGAATTGTATGAAGAAAGGGACTTCGGCAAATATGGTGACAATGGCACCCTGGCAGTAAACTTCATTGCAAATCTGGATATAACCGGCGGCAATTCCGGCAGTCCTGTCCTTAACGCCCGCGGGGAGCTGATCGGTCTTGCTTTTGACGGCAACTGGGAGGCCATGAGCGGAGATATCGCCTTCGAGCCCGAACTCCAGCAATGCATAGCAGTTGATGCCCGGTATATTTTGTTTATAATTGATAAATTTGCCGGAGCCAGGCACCTTATCGAAGAGATGACCATAGTTAACTGATCATAAAGCCTGCCTGCCGGAAGAGCTCCGGCAGTTAATCCGGTTAAATGGCAAATCCTCCAAAGATCACTGTATATACCGATGGCGCAGCCCTGGGGAATCCCGGCCCGGGCGGATACGGGATCGTCCTTATTTCAGGCAGGCACCGAAGGGAGATCTCGCAAGGATACCGGCTTACCACAAATAACCGGATGGAGCTTATGGCGGTCATTGTGGCACTTGAATCCCTCAGGATACCGGGAAGCCATGTCACTGTATTTACTGACTCCCGCTACGTGGCTGATGCGGTTGAAAAAAAATGGGTTTTCGGCTGGGAAAGAAACGGCTTCAAAAAAAAGAAAAATCCCGACCTCTGGCGCCGGTTCCTGATCTCCTTCAGAAAGCACCGCGTCAGTTTCATATGGGTTAAGGGACATTCAAACATACCCGAAAACGAACTCTGCGATCGCCTTGCGGTAAGCGCCGCCAGATCTTCAAACCTGCTCGAAGACGAAGGCTATCTGTCTGACCCGGGATCGGTTACCTGATGCTCATGTACCGCCTTCAAACTATGCCCCGGGTGTAAACAAACTGTCCGGATACGTACAACTTCTGTTTGATACCGGACAATCGCATGCGATCCTGCTGTGACCCAAGTGTCAATCCAACAGCGTTATATAGGCTATGGCATTTTTATTGGACAGCAGAGACGCAGCTCCCTTTCGGGGATCTTTTTCAGCACCGGGAGCGAAAATGAAGCACTATAAATATTGCCGGAAATGTTCATCAATTATATACTGACGTCAATGCGTGTGCTGGTGAGGAACCGGATGACCTCGGTAATCAATATCGGTGGTCTTGCTTCCGGGATAGCGGCCTCCATCCTGATAATCCTTTATGTGAGCTCTGAATTGTCGGTCGACCGGTTCAATGAGCAATATGATAATATATACCGGCTTGAAGTGGGTGATTTCCATGTTACCGGTACGGCACAGGCATTGCTGCTCAGGGAATTTCCCGAAGTGCGGGAGGCGGTCAGGATGGATTTCAGGTACACTCCGGTATTAAGACGAGGGGATGAATTTTCCAGAATGAATGAATTCATGTTTGCCGATTCAACCCTGTTCGCAGTTTTTACCTTCAAATTTTTGTCGGGAGAGCCCGAAACCGCACTTATCAACCCTTTTTCACTGGTGCTGACCAGGTCTGTTGCCCGAACCTTATTCGCTGACCGTTATCCTGTCGGCGAAACACTGAATCTGGACAACCATGATTATACCATCACTGCGGTTATTGACGATATTGATGAATTTCACCTGCCGGCAGGCGCAATCGGTTCCTTTGCCAGTCTGCCCTATATCGAAAATGATGCCGATCATGACAGGCATCTTTATAGCTACATGAATTTTCTGACCTATGTTATATTGCATGATACTGCCGATCCTGTTGCGATAGCAGCTGAATTCGACCGGACAGTAGATGAGCGGTATCCCGATATGCGAAGATATGAAAGCAGATTCAGGAAAATGGGGGAGATTTACTTTAACCGGAAATTAAATGACTCGCCCCCGGTCCGTCACGGAAACCTGCCGCTGGTATATACGCTCATAGCCATAGCCGGTTTTATACTTCTCATTGCAATTGTCAATTTTGTAAATATGGCTACCGCAAATGCATCGGTCAGGGCACCGGAAATCGGGATGAGGAAGGTGCTCGGTGCCCGGCGTATGAATCTTGTGCTTCAGTTCCTGGCCGAATCGGTAATTATAAGCTTTTTCGCTTTTTTGATCGCACTGGTACTTGTTGAGCTGCTTTTGCCGGTCTTTAACAAGCTTCTTCTCAGCAACCTGTCACTCGACTTGTCTCACAATCTCCCGCTTTTTCTTCTCCTTGTTGCGCTGGTATTTTTTACCGGCATTCTGGCCGGTATTTATCCTGCCTTTTATTTGTCATCAATGAAAACACTTTCCATATTGCAGGGAATAATTACAAAGGGCCGTAATGCGCTGCACCTTAGAAGATTTCTGATCATTTTTCAATTTACGATTTCAATAGCTTTGATAATAAGCACATTGACCATATATCGGCAGGTAAATTACATGCGCAGCAAAGACCTTGGTTTCGAAAAACAGAATGTGCTTATAACAAGGATCAACATGGATCTGTATTCGTCGGCATCGATTCTCCGGGAAAGACTTCTGGAAGATGAGTCAATCAATGCCGTATCCTTTTCAAATAACCTGCCGGGTTATGTGACCTGGTTCAGTACATGGGAAACTGAAGGAGAAAGCAAGCCATTTAAGTATCTCCCCGTTGACCCGTTTTATATCGATATGATGGGGATCGAGCTTGTTTCCGGACGCGGTTTTGAGTGGGACCGGACGGCCGATCAGGAGCTTACATACATTCTGAATGAAGAGGCAGTCAAATATTTCGGTTTCGATGATCCTGCAGGCAAGGAATTCATGGTGGGCCATATCCGGCCGGTAAGAATAATCGGGGTGGTAAAAGATTTTCATTTCAGGTCACTTCATGAGCCTGTCGGTCCGCTGGTCATGGGATGGCAACCCGGAAGCCTGGGCCTTGCCAACATCAGGATGAAGGCGGGCGATACTGAACACGCAGTCGGGCATATCAGGCGTCAATGGGCGGAATTATCGCCCGGACATCCTTTTGAATATGCCTTTCTCGATGAGGAGATCGACCGGCTCTACGGATCGGAGATCCGGGTAAACAGGCTTTTCCGGTATTTCGCGCTTTTTGCAGTTATTATTGCATGCATGGGCCTTTATGGACTCAGCACTTTCCTCATGCACAAACGTTCCAGGGAAATTGGCATACGCAAGGTTCTTGGCTCCGGATCGGGCAGCATCATGCTCCTGCTTACATCGGAATTTATCAGGCTGGTAGCCGCCGCCAACATTATTGCCTGGCCGGTTGCATACCTTGCGATGGACCGGTGGCTCGCGAATTTCCCCTACAGGATTGATCAGGGGTTGTCAGTCTTTGCCTTATCGGGACTGATGGCCCTTGGAATAACAGTCTTTACCGTCGGACTGCAGGCCTGGAAGACAGCCGGCTTGAATCCGGCAATTACACTCCGCAGCCAATAATATCAAATCTTATGGCCATGTTGAGAAATTATTTAAAGATCGCTTTAAGGAACTTCATCAGGAACCGGAGCATTTCGTTTCTTAATATCAGCGGACTGGCCATTGGAATGGCAGCATCGATCCTTATCTTGCTGTGGGTTATCGATGAAAGGAGCGTTGACATGTTCCATGAAAACCTGGATCAGCTTTACCGGGTTTATGAAAAACAGGAATATTCAGGCCAGGACCCCCTGCTGGTCTACAATACCCCGGGTCCTCTCGCTCCCGCCCTTGCAGAGAATTTTCCCGAAATCAAAAACACCGCAAGGTTTTCGCCAGTATGGCAGCAGCTGGTGTTTCGCGCAGACGATATACTATTTCATGAAACCGGGGGATATTTTGCCGATCCCCGGGTACTTGACATGTTTGCCTTTGAATTCATCTCAGGGCAACCTGAAAATGCGCTGGGCACTCCCGATGCCATTCTGCTTACCCGTGAAATGGCTGAAAAATACTTCGGCGGCACCGATCCCCTTGGTAGGACCATCACCGTAAACAATGAATATGAATTCACTGTCACCGGGGTCCTTGACAAACCATCGAATACTCATTTCAGGTATGATTTCATAATCACATTTGAAACAAATATCGGGAGGTTCTGGGGCCCAACGGGAGAATCATGGAACAGCAATTCTTTTTTTACCTATGTTCAGATAGATCCCGCAACAGATTACAAAGAAACCGAATCGAAGATCACCGATTTTATGAGGGACCATCAGGAGCAGACCGGTCTCTATCTTGAACCCCTCAAAAGATCACATCTCCATAATATCTGGGACAGCGGCGCCATCCACAACATAAGGATATTTACCATAGTCGCCCTGCTTATCCTGCTTATTGCATGCGTGAATTTCATGAACCTTTCCACCGCCAGGTCCGCCCGGCGTTCAAGGGAGGTCGGACTCAGAAAGGTTGCAGGAGGCACCCGCTCACAGATAGCCTTCCAGTTCCTTGGAGAATCCGTGCTGTTCTCGCTTTTCGCCCTGGTTCTGGCGATGGTTCTGGTTGAGATCCTTGTGCCGGGATTCAACCAGCTTACCGGAAAGGAATTGTCAGTCAATATCCTTTCCCCTTCGATCATTGCCGGATTGCTTCTAATCGCAATCCTCACCGGAATAATTTCGGGCAGCTATCCCGCAGTTTTTCTTTCCTCCTTTAAACCGGTCCATGTTTTAAAGGGCATCCAGGCATCGGGCTCAAAAAGTTTCAGAAGAACCCTTGTCGTATTCCAGTTTGCCCTTTCGGTCGCACTGATAATCAGCACGCTTACGATTGGCCGTCAAATGAATTACATCAGAAACAAGCATCTTGGCTTCCAGAAGGAAAATATTGTCACCCTGCATACTTCGGCAAACCCAACGGAAAATATCGCCCTTCTCATGAGAGAGCTTGAGACCGTGCCCGGCGTCCGGATGATATCGGCCTCCAATGATTCCCCGTCCCGGATCGGGAATTCTACTTACGGTATCAACTGGGAGGGCAAGGATCCGGATCAGCGCGTGCTTTTCAATTTTGTGCACACCGATTTTGATTTTATAGAGACTTTCGGTATGGAGATGCATTCAGGCCGGTCCTTCTCACGTGAATTTGCTTCGGATTCGGCGGCCTATGTCATCAATGAGGAAGCGGCAAGGTTTATTGGAGGCGAAGTAATAGGAAAGCCCTTCAATATGTGGGGCGTAGATGGTGAAATAATCGGAGTCGTAAAGGATTTCCATTTCCGGGATCTCCGGCAAAAGATCACGCCCCTGGTTATCCGTATCAGTCCGCCGCTTTCATCTCTTGTCCACCTGCGCTTATACCCCGGCAACACATTGCAGACCATGGCAGAGATAGAGGATATATGGAAAAAGGTGTTTCCTGAAGAGCCTGTTCATTATCAGTTTTTCGATCAGCAGTTTGACATGATGTATCGTGCCGAACAGCGCGTCAGCCGTCTTTTCGTATGGTTTTCCGCCCTTGCCCTGGCAATATCCTGCCTTGGACTGTTCGGTCTTGCTTCTTATATGGCGGAGCAAAAAACACGGGAAATCGGTGTAAGAAAAGTCTTCGGGGCGGGTATCGCCCATGTCCTGATTCTTATGGTGAAAGAGTTTTTCAAATGGGTGGCGGCGGCCATCCTGATCGGCATGCCCGTGGCATGGTATTTCATGGATAGCTGGCTGGATAATTTCGCCTACAGGGCCGGACAGGGGGTCTACCCCTATTTCCTTGCAGCAGTTGCCGCCACGGGAATAATGGTTCTCGCCGTGGCCTGCCAGGCCCTTCGTGCCGCACTGTCAAATCCCGCCACTTCGCTCCGCCACGAATAAGTCCGCCGTAACATTATCCTCGAGATCATTGATGTTTACGGCCGCATTGTAATGCAGCTCGCAAGTGGATTTTATTCTGCAGGGATCCATAACCTCATTTGGGATGCATCCGGCCATCCCGGAGGTAGTTCACTTTTACAGGCTCCAAAGCGGGGATGAAAAAATAATCAAAAGGATGCTCCTTGTCCCCTGAACAGCAGTAGAAATTGATCCATCCTTGAATAGTTCCTTCTGCCTCTCCGGGATGCTCTTGATTCTGCAATAAGGCAGCCGGAAATCTGTTCTTGCTGTTTGCCCTGGATTTCTTCGGTCCTGTTGCTGTAACCTCCGGCCTTCTCGTGCGTCATATTGCTGAACCGCATCTCTCCGCCATAATCTAATTAATAATTACCGCCATGCTAAAGAATTACCTTGTTACGGCATTGAGGAACATCTCCAGAAACCCGGTGTTCTCTGCCATAAACATTGCCGGCCTCGCCATAGGAATGGCCTGCAGCATTCTTATACTCATGTGGGTTTATCATGAATTGAGCTACGACAGGTTCCATCCCGGGCACCAAAGGATCAATCGGATTGCATTTGACCTGCAGTTCGGGGAAACAACAATGATGGGGCCGGTGGCCATGGCTCCCCTCGCCGGTGTTTTAAAAACCACCTTTCCGGAAGTCGAAGATGTGGTCAGGATCCACAAGATGGAGAATGTGAATATCGGATTAGATAATGAGCATTTTATTGAACCGCTGGTCCTTGCCGCCGATTCTTCCTTTTTCACATTCTTTGGCTTCAGGCTGGAAGCAGGTGATCATCACACCGTTCTTCAGGATCCCTTCTCCGTAGTTATTACCAGAAGCCTGGCGGAGAAATTTTTCGGGAATATCAACCCGATAGGTGAAACAATTAAATTTAACAATGCACACGAATACACCATTACAGGTATTGCCGCCGATCCGCCGGCGAATTCACATATCAGGTATGGTGCAATCACTTCCTTCAGGACGATGTATGACACCTCTCCGCCCGGGGCAATGGAAGGCTGGATGTCCCTCAGCTATTTCACCTATATCAGGTTCAACAAACAATTCAACGAGACGCTCTTTTTTTCCAAACTGGATAAGCTTTTTGAAGAAAAATTCGGGGAGGATGCCCGGGAATACGGTTTGCGGATGACTCCCTTCCTGCAGCCTGTGGCCTCCATACATCTTAACTCAAACAGCCGTTTTGAGATTGCCGAAACCGGAAACAAATCAAGCGTATATATTTTTACTGCCGTTGCCCTTTTCATCCTTTTGCTTGCTTGTATCAACTTTATCAATCTTACTACTGCACGATCGGCTCTGCGGTCAAAGGAGATAGGAGTAAGGAAAGTAATCGGCGCTACCCGGTCCGGACTGGTAAGGCAATTTCTCGGGGAAGCCGTTACCTTTACCCTTGCCGCCATGATAATAGCAATCCCGCTGATACAGCTCGGTCTGCCCATGTTCAATAACATTGCCGGAACCGATCTGATCTTTTTGAGTCTTGAAAACCGGAGGATGCTGGTAGCCGTGCCGCTGATTATCCTGGCAGTGGGAATTCTCGCCGGAAGCTACCCCGCTTTTATCCTTTCAGGATTCAATCCGGTCAAATCTTTGCAGAGACAAAACAGTGCTTCTTCAGGCCGCTCAAGGCTGAGAAGCGGCCTTACCGTTTTCCAGATGATCATATCGATCACATTGATCATATGCACCATTTTTGTATGGCAGCAGCTGAACTATATCAACAGCAAGGATCTGGGTTTTGAAAAAAATGACAGGATAGTTTTGCCGATGGGCACCGGAGATCTCAGAAGCCGTTCCCGGGTTATAGGCCAGGAATTGCTGATGGTGTCAGGAGTGAGGGGAGTTGCATATTCGAGCTCGTACCCCGGTATCGATTTCAGCGGCACGGGTTACAAACCCGAAGGGTTTGATGAAGAGATAGTCGGCAGCCATTTTTCCATAGATGAACAATACCTTGACCTTATGGGTATCAAGCTGCTGAGCGGGCGGAATTTTGACCCCGAACGCCAGGCCGATAATATGTCGGTGCTTATCAATGAAGCGGCCAGAAGACATTACGGCTGGGATGAGGCTTCGGGAAAAACCATCGGACGCATACGGGGAGATAAAACATTCGATAATTATAACGTTATCGGCGTGGTGGCAGACTTTCATTTCAGTTCGATGCATCAGCTTGTAGAGCCCCTGGTAATCCACTACCTTGCCGGGAACTCCAGGTACATCACCATTGACCTTGAGCCGGGAATGCATACGAA
>SKQJ01000181.1 GCA_007119075.1 Bacteroidales bacterium
ATCAGTCCCGATTTGAGCTGTTACGGTGCCACCGGCATCAGCACACCCAATATTGACCGGCTGGCCAGCGAAGGTATCCTTTACAGGCATGCATATGCCACGGTTGGCGTCTGCGCCCCCAGCCGCAGCTCGATCATTACCGGCATGTATCCGGTAAGCATCGGCAGCCATAACATGCGTACCGGTCCGCACTGGCAATACAGGACGCCGGAGAACGAGGATTTCATGGAGGATTATTACGGACTGTTCGACCAGAAGGGCCGCAATGTCCCTCAATATGCAACGGTTCCTCCCCCTTATGTCAGATGTTTTACCGAGTACCTCCGGATGGCAGGCTATTATACCACCAACAATGCCAAGACCGATTACCAGTTCAATGCACCGCTTACGGCCTGGGATGAAAGCAGCGGAGAGGCCCATTACCTCAACAGGCCTGAAGGGGCACCATTCTTTGCCGTATTCAATGACGCGATCACACATGAATCAAGGATATGGATGAAAAAGGATGACCCGATGCTGGTAAATCCCGAAGAGGTTCCGGTGCCTGCCTATTTTCCCGTTATCCCTTCCGTCGTGGAGGCGGTATCCCGCAACTATTCCAATATTACCGAACTTGACCGCAACGTGGGACGATTGCTTGATGAGCTCGAGGCGGCAGGGTTGCTTGAAAAAACGATCATTTTTTTCTGGAGCGATCATGGAGGACCGCTTCTGAGGCAGAAAAGGGCGGTAGGCAACAGCGGGTTGCATGTTCCCCTGATCGTCCGGCTTCCAAACGCTGAGATGGCAGGAACGGAGATCGATGATATTGTTTCATTGATGGACCTTGGTCCGACGGTACTTTCCCTTGCGGGGATAAAACCGCCGGAGCATATGCACGGCAGGGCATTCCTTGGTCCGCACAAAACGGATGATCCGCACCGGTATGCCTTCGGATCGGCTGACAGGTTCGATGAAGTATATGATATGAGCCGTTCTGTCATTGACGGCCGCTATGTGTATATCAGGAATTTCCGCCCGGAGCTGCCTCTTGTTTACAGGCTTGAATACAGGGAACAGATTGATATGACTCCCGAGCTTATAGAGATGGACCGCCAGGGCAAACTGGAGGGAGATGCCGCCTATATATGGATGAAAACCAAACCGATTGAAGAGCTTTATGACCTGCAAAATGATCCCTGGGAGGTCAATAACCTGGCGGAATCCCCGGAACACCGTGAAAAGCTTCTTGAGCTGCGCGGAGCACTGGCGCGATGGCAGCTGGAGATAGGCGATCTCGGGTTCATTCCCGAGCATGACCTGGTGCAGATGATGTGGCCGGGACTTGTACAGCCGGAAACTGCGCCGGTGACTTTCAGCCGGTCGGGCAACAGGCTGGAGCTGGCAAGCGAAACAGAAGGGGCAAGCATTGCCTGGCAGATTGAGGGTGTTGATGAAAATGATCAGTGGCGCCTGTACCATGAGCCGGTTGAAACTGGCAGAGGAGAAGTGATCAGGGCGCGGGCGGTAAGGATAGGCTACAGGACTTCCGGCATTACCGTTTTCGGGAATTAAATAATCTACTCAAATAAAACCAAACAACTATGGCAAGGAACATCGAAAAGTCAAAAAGCAGGCGCGACTGCACAACTATGGCAAGGAAAACCTACAAATCCAAAAGCAGGCGCGAATTCATCGGCGAAGCCGCCGCACTGGGCCTTATGGGCACCATCGGTGCCGGCTATATCCTGTCCTCCTGCAGTTCAGGCAGGAGCAGGCACGAAGCTCCGGTTTTCTATGATGCCGCCCCCGACGGACCGGTGCTCAGGGCCGGCCTGATAGGCTGCGGCGGCAGGGGCATAGGAGCCGCCTTCAATTTTCTCAATTCCGGTCCGAACCTTCAGGTGACCGCGCTTGGAGATGTTTTCCGGCACCGGCTGGATAATTGCCGGCAAACCCTTAAGGATCGCCGGGGCGTGGATATAGCCGAAGCGAATTGCTTTACCGGTTTTGATGCCTATAAAAGGGTCATCGATTCCGATGTGGATGTTATTCTGCATGTGACGCCGCAGCATTTCAGGCCCCTTCATTTTGAAGCCGCCGTTCAGGCAAGGAAGCATATCTTCATAGAAAAGCCGGCAGGCGTAGACCCGGTGGGAGTGAGGACGGTGATGGCGGCCGGAAGGATGGCCGAGGCCGCCGGACTGGTGGTTGTGGCGGGAACAAATTTCCGGCATCAGCGCGATTACCTGACCACTCATGCCATGGTGAAAACAGGGATCATCGGCGACCTTGTCTCGGCAAACGCATACGATATCCGGGGCAAGATATGGCATGTCAACAGGCAGGCCGGCTGGAGCGATATGGAGTCAATGCTTCGCGACTGGATGAACTGGTACTGGCTTTCGGGCGGCGACAACGTCGACATTGCGGTCCACCAGATCGACATGATCAGCATGTACTTCGGGAAGTTCCCAGTGAAGGCCCTGGGCATGGGCGGCAGGCACAGGAGGCCCACAGGCGACGTGTATGATTACTACAGCATCGAATACGAGTTCGACGACGGCAAGACTTTCGAATGCAAGACCCGCTGCATAGACGGATGCGATAACAAGCACGGCTTCCTTGTTTTCGGGACAAAAGGATATACCAATTGCCAGAACAAGATCTGGGATTATGATGACAACCTGATCTGGGAATATGAATATCCCCTGGATGAGGAAGGACGTCCTACAAACAGGGTGGCAATATCATCGTATGACGAGGAGCATATCAATTTTGTCACTGCCATTCGCAACAATACCCCCATGAACCAGACCCATAATCTGGCCGCGGCAACCATGGTGGGCATAATGGGCCGGGAGTCGGCCGTGACGGGCAGGGAAGTTACCTGGGATGATATGATGGCCTCGAACCTGCGGCTCGGTCCGGCCGAATACGCCATGGGTCCCGTACCGGGTATTGCAGCCGTGCCTCCCGTTCCAGGCACTGCCCCCGAACTGGCAAGAAGCAGGGCTGGCAACTGATCAGCACCCGGGGTGTTGCTCTGCTTCGAGCCACTTTCAGGGGAGGATCACTCACCGATCCGGACTTGATTATTCCCGGGTTTGAGCCGGTATTCCTGATCTTTCCAAAGGAGCCGGCCGGACGTGTTTTCCGGAAGCACAATCTGAAATCCGGGTGTCCCGGATCTCAGGTCAATCCCCTCCACCCTGATCTCCCCGTTGGGATGGGGCACTCCGGCATCGAAAAAATCAAGATCGCCGGGCCGGGGCTCGATACGCACGCTCCTGAATGAAGGCTCGTCGGGCATTACCCCCGCCATCCCCGAAAGGAAGAAATAAAGCGGCGATGCGCTCCAGGCATGGCAATCACTTCTTGTCGGATCGGGTCTTTCCGCAAAAGTGGTAAGCCCCAGGTCGAGCATATCTTCCCACTGGTGCAGCTGTTCTGCAAACCTGTTTCCGTGCCCTGACTGCTGCATTGCCTTGAAAAGGTAAAACCTGAAATACATGGTTGCCTGGATAAGAGTTCCATCGGAAAGGACCTTGTCCATTATTTCGGCCGGCTGTGACGGAGCCGGTGCTCCGGAGAGGATGCCCATGATATTGGCATGCTGACTGAATATTTTCTTTTCCGGGGTATCGGAAATAAGCTGCCTGTCATTGCACCATGCATTTCTTATTACCGCTTTGCTGATCTCCTGTGCCAGTTTCCTGTATTCTGCCGAAAGCAAAGGATCATCCATGAAATCCATCAGGGCGGCGGCTTCGTTCAGGGTATATGCCAGCTGCAGGGAAAGGATGGAGGAGTTGCCCGTCATCCCCCCGGCCGGCACGCCCCCTATTCTCTGCTCATTATCCCATGGCCACTCATCTGCCCAGTCCACGAAATTCCAGTAGGGATTGGCACCGAGCATTCCCGTTTCATCGTCGATATAATTTCTGTACCAGTCCACTATATTCCTTATCCCAGTATAGAAACCCTTTATGAATTCCGGATCGTCCCGGTGCATGTAATAATCATGAACCATGTTGATCCATACCAGCGAGTAGGGCGGGATGAACTGGGGACTGTAGGAGGGATAGCGGCTGTAGGTTATCCCTTCATGGATGCGTGATATGTCAAAAAGGTGCAGTGCTTTCCGCATCAGCCGGTCGTCACCTGAAACATATAGCGATACCAGTGCCTGTATGCGTGTATCGCCCACGTAATTCAGCTGCTCGTAATAGGGACAGTCATAGTAGGTTTCCTGGGCGCAGAGCCTTGCGGTCCGCCATCCCACTTCCCAGATATCGTCGAAAAGCGGGCGGGCGGTGTTGAAAAAGGCGTTTTCGCTGAAAGGATAAGCGGAATATATGCCGTAGACGTCATTTAATACCAGGGGCTCTGCGCCGGTCTCGATATCCAGCTGCATGTATCTCCAGGTCCGGTACCAGAGGGGGGAGAAGACCCTTTCGCGACCGCCGTCGGCAATGAATATATCGTAAATTCCCTGTATTTCCATGCCTTCGACCCTGTCCCTGTGCCCCTTCCGTCCCGATAGCCCACCGGGAGCATCGCTCTTCTCAAACAGGGCTTCGGCATAGGTGATCCGTACACTGCTCCGGTCACCGCCGGTGACCGATAAAACGGGATATCCCTTGGTCAGGTGACCGTTGTCCAGGAGCAGGCTTACCGTGCTGTTTGCAGGGATGATGACCGGGTCGCCTTTAATGATGCCCGAGGCATCTGACGCAGTGCCGGCAGAGCGCCTCAGCGCCGAAAGCCGCTCTTTCCTGTTTTCCATCATGGGAATTGTTCTCGGTGTCATAACCCAGTCGATGTCGGTGCCGATTCCCCTGGGCCTGGCGTTCATCAGCTGCCTGGCATTTTCCCAGCCGGAGGCATCATAGCCGGCTTCCTGCCAGCCCCACGGGTACAGGCTTGCATCAACCTGCTCGCCCGGACCGACCACTATGAAAGTCTGCAGATGCGCAAAATCGTGCAGGGGACTGAATGCCTTGTTTGTG
>SKQJ01000110.1 GCA_007119075.1 Bacteroidales bacterium
GCATTTTTCTTGTCGAGCGCCCGCTGTCCGGTTCTCCGCAGACCGGTTATTGCATTAAGGTTATTTCGATTGGCATTAAATGAGCGCAGGTAATTTTCCGCGGCCATTTCATACAGGCCGGCATTTTCGAGCTTCCTGGCGCGCCTGGCGTGTTTTTTGGAAACACAGCCCGCAAGAAGCAAGCCAATAAGCAGCAGGACAAAAGCAAATGTGAGATTCCCAAAATGTTTCTGCACTGTAAATTAGTTTAGTTTTTTCCGTCAGACTATCATTTTGAATAATCTGCCTTGAATTGAAGCGCTTCCAGTGCGCCGGACAGATACACCAGCGGGGCGTTCCAGTTTATGGCAACCTCATTGGATGCATACGAACACCAGTCATCGACATAAGACTCATTTGGGATATCGGACGGATAATCGCATCCGTCCTGCTGGCCGGGATTTGGTCCGCCGGCCAGCAGTCCGGGTACAGGTTCCCTGAGTGCATCTGCATCCGAAGGTCTGTGATGGATATACAATGGCGTCTTATAGCCATAGCCGGTCACGAACGAATAACCCGTTGCATTCCGGCCGGCTATGTAATCGAGGTTGTGCAATGCCCCATCCAGGTATTCCCTTTTTCCTGTTGCCAGGTAAGCGTTTATGAGAGCGATGCCCTGATTGGCTGCCTGTGAATTGCTTCCCCACATAAAATCGCGCCTGGTTTTGCCCATCACCGTATGATACGGCTGGTTTCCGATGCCGCTGATAAGGTCATCAGCCATCCGTTCGAGGCGGCCGGCCGCCTCTTCAACCGTACCGGATGCAAAGGCAGGAAGCTTATCCCTGTGCCTTATCAGGGAATAATAAGCCAGAAGCCTTACCTGGTTCCACGTGGGAATCGGCATCCTCTCATCCTGAAAAAGATCGGTGGCTCCGAAATATTCTTCCCTGCCGGTGGTGATAAACAGCTCGGCGGCTGCCCAGGTGAACTCATCGCTCACATTGCCGTCGCCGTAGGCACCGGTATTTATATCGGGGTCATACATCCGGTTCATATCGTTTTGCCTGTAATACAGGCCCGGGTTTTCCTTTGCCCATTCCCAGGCGTATTCCGCGGCCATCAGGCATGAATCTGCCAGTCCCGGCAGCTCATTGGGAAACTTCCCGAAAATTCTTGATGCCTGGGCCATAACCGCCACAAAATTCAGGGCCGCGGCAGTGCTTTTCTGAACGACATAGCGCTGATTCACCGCCTCGGCAGGCATTACCCTGCCCTCGAAATTGGCGGTTGTCAGCTTATGGTATACGCCTCCGTCATGAGGATCCTGCATCCTGATCATCCACCGCAGGTTCCATAGCAGCTCATTCAGGATATCGGGTATCCCGTTTCCGGTTTCAGGGATATTAAGGGGCAGGTTGCGGTAAAAGCCCGGAAAATCTTCCCAGGCAGAAAACATCGTGCCCATAGTTATCCCGCTGTTTACGACGTACTTGTTATAATCTCCGGCATCATACCATCCCTTCGGAGCGGCTATGATCGTTCCTTCAGGCCTGTACTGGCTTGCCGCCGAAGCATGTACCATCACGCTGTCATCGGGGTGCCCTGCAGGCCGGCTCCAGGGCCCGGCATATTTCCAGGGCAGCTCGGTCGACATTCTCTGGAAATAATAGGATTTCAGCGACGATTTTGCAAGAGCATTATGGATCTGCGATCTTATTTCAAACGGCCAGGAGTAACCCAGTCCGGGCACCGCGACTACATAATTCCCGTAAAGGGAAAACGCCGAGAAGTCTGCCAGCCATGTTTCCCCGGGAGAATAATCTATTGTCTTTGGTCCCTCAAGTTTTCCCGAGAAAAGGGTATCGGAAAGGTCGGTGGTGGTGATATAAAAATTTTCAGCCCTGAAATCGCGCACTGCTGCAATTTTGGGTGCATAGGGATAATATCCCTTTTGATTGATCATAATGTTTTCGCTTCTTCTTTGCGAAAATCCGGAAAGGGATACAAAAATCAGTGCCGTGGCCAGGATGCTTTTAATAGTCATTTGACAGAAGGTTTTTTGAAATATTGATTTATAAGAGCGGACTGCCGGCTTATTTTCAAATAAGTACCAGGCAGTCCGGCAAATATAAATATTGTAGCAGAAATACTTCAAATTATCAAAGAAATCAATAACCTCTGTCCTTCCTCAACTGGTCCATTTCGCTGTTGAAGGTGTTCTTGAATTTTTCATAATCATAATCGAGCCTGAGACGCTCGTCTGCGGCTATCCTCTGGTTCATGGCATCTACGATATCCTCCCCCGAAAGTTCGATGGCTATATAGGTTTTGTAGAGCCCTTCTGAGGTTCTCATCAGCTCCTCGCATATTACCACTGTGCCGGCGAGCCGCTGATTTATAACTTCCCTGGAAAGGCCCTCGTATCTCTGGTTGAATTCGCTCCGGTTTCCTACGGTAACATCCTGGATGTAATTATCTATCACGCTCTTGATGGTTGTTTCGATCTGCCCCGCCAGCTCAGCCCTGGCATTGCTCAGGGCCATCCTCTTGGAATTGGCCTGGTTCCTGCTTTCTGCCACGGAATTTGCCCTGAAAAATTCATGATCGGAAAAGAATTGGGGACCGCTGCAGAGAACTTCGACCCTTGTTTCGCCCGGAGGCGCCTGTGCGGTTTGTCTTTTAGACCTGCACTGGCTGAATGACACGGCAAGTATCAGCAATATTGCCGGCAGAAATGAGGAAATTATTTTTTTCATTTTGGTAGGTTTATATTTTAAGTCAATGTTGCCCGGATCTTAACGAACCGGATGATTTTAATCTCCTTTATCTACGGGAATTTTCAGATTATGTTCCACTTTGGGGGGAATAATGCACCTGGCGGAAATTATTTCAGATCACCGTACAGGTCCCGCATTCTTTCAAAATGCGAGCCTTCCCAGTAAATTTTGCCGCATTGGGTGCAGCGGAAAAATTTTTTGTAGCATTGCCTGGTCCCTGGCTTCAGAGCATGCTCAATATCCGCTGTGGCGGTTTCGGTTATTTCGCCGTTGCATTCCATGCACCTGCTGAAAAAGTTTATGGACGATCGCAGCTGAAAGCGGTTAATTACTTCCTTCAGCTGTTCCCTGGGATTTTGTGAACGGATATAGTAGCCTTTTGTCACCCGGCTGTTTTTCAGTATTCCCAGATCCCTTGTCAGTATTATCCGGTTTTCCGCGACTGCTCTTTTTATAATTTCCGAATCATCAAGGTCGTTGCGGTAATAGCTGTCGAAACCTGCCATCCGCAGAAGCCTGGCAAGTTTGCCAAGGTGAACATCGAGAATGAAGGCAGGGGTGCGAAGAGGCTTGCCTTCCGGCCTGACAGTGCTGATATCAAAACTTTCAAAAACCGGATATGCCGATACCCGGTCACCGTCCCTTAATTTACGGGTGAATTCAGCCGGATAACCGTTTACAAGGATAAGGTCTACCTCAGTATGAGGAACATTCTGGGCTTCAATCGCATCTTTTAGCGAAGGGGCGCCCTTGAATGTGTATATCCTGTCTTTTTTTCTTTCCCCGGAAGGGAGGAAATCATTAAGTTCCTCATAGAACCGGAAGGTGGCTTTTTTTTCATACGAAGGTCTCATTTCCAATTGCAAATATCTGTCGATCCCGCTAAATACGATTATGTATGCAATAAAGGAGGTCCTGTAAATGCAAGTTAAGAAATTTTGCTTAAATTGTCCGTTTCCCTGTTTATCGCTGACTTTTAAACATGAAAAATATGAGAGTATCGGTAAAAGTTTTAATGATAATTATCCCGGTTGTTTTTTTTGCCGGGTGCAACAGCTCAAAGAATTCAGAGAGTGTATTTAACGCAGAACTCATTGACCGGCATCTGGATACGGAAGTGACATTTTCGGAAAAATACAGGCCCCAGTTTCACTATACACCCAGGATCAACTGGATGAACGATCCAAACGGACTTGTATATTATGAAGGAAGATATCATCTCTTTCACCAGTATAATCCTTTCGGCAACAGATGGGGATATATGAGCTGGAATCATGCGGTAAGCGATGATCTTGTGCACTGGGAGCATTTGCCTGTTGCCATTCCCTATGGAAAGGAAGAGGAAGAAGCTATTTTCTCGGGCAGCGCGGTGACAGATCATTACAATACCTCAGGGTTCGGCGATGGAAAAAGAGCCCCGCTGGTGGCAATCTATACCAGTCACTATACCCGTGAAGACGGCTCAACCTGGCAGGCACAATCGCTGGCCTACAGCATTGACGGGGGGAAAACTTTTGAAAAGTATGCCAACAACCCTGTTCTTGAATTTGATGATCCCGATTTTCGCGATCCCAATGTTATGTGGATGGATGATATGGAAAAGTGGGTCATGGTGGTTGCGCTGCCCCGTCAGCACAAAGTACAGTTTTATGCATCCGCAAACTTAACCGAATGGGAATTTTTAAGTGATTTTGGCCCTGCCGGGGCAGTCGGCGGTATCTGGGAATGCCCCGACATGTTTCCTCTTGCTCTCGATGATAATCCCGGCGATATTCGATGGATCCTGCATGTTGATATAAGTCCCGGCGCTGTTGCCGGTGGATCGGGATCACAGTTTTTTGTCGGCCAATGGGATGGCGTGCATTTCATACCGGATGAAAAAATTTCTGACGGACAAATAATCTGGGCCGATTACGGGACCGATTTTTATGCAGCCATCACCTGGAATGACATTCCTGAGGAAGACGGCCGAAGGCTATGGGTAGGGTGGATGAACAACTGGATGTATGCAAATGATATTCCCACTGATCCCTGGAGAAGCGCACAGTCAATCCCCAGGTCAATTCATCTTAAAACCATCGAAGGGAAGATCGGCATTGTGCAGAGGCCTGTTGAAGAATTAAAGGTTCTCCGTGAGGGCCATGTCGGGTTGCGGGACCTTAAGCTGGCAAATGGCGTCACCTCACTTGCTGAACATGGCATTGAAGGGAAGGCATATGAGCTTA
>SKQJ01000263.1 GCA_007119075.1 Bacteroidales bacterium
CGGATGCCGGTCCCCAGCTTATCACCCTCCCTGTCAAGCATCTGCCGAAGCCATTGGGCGTCATTTTCCGGGGCACGGTTCAGCCTGAATTTCTTAATCTCCATCGGTACCATCTTCAATGATATTAAATTGCCGGAAGGAATTTCGATAACCGGGAAATACATCAGGCTCAGCTCGCCGCGATACTCCTCATGCCCACTGATGCCTTCATAATCGTTGATGAAATCGCCGGCACCATAGATGACCGGTTTTTGTTTATATACCTCAATACCGAGAGGATGGTGGGAAGAATGGCCGAATATCACATCGATGCCGGCTTCATCAATCAGGTTGTATGCGAACCTCCTTCGTTTTTCAGGTATCGGGTATCCCCAGTTGCCTCCCCAGTGGACCGAAAAAATTGCCATATCGCCCGGATTCTTGTCTGATTCCACACTGCACCTGATCTTTGCGATCTCTTTTTTGCCATACCCGCCAAAAAAATTGACTCCGGGCCTGGATCTGCCTGCTGCCCACATAGGGGCGATGCCGCTGTCGATCGAACCACAGGAATATACAAGTGCCCTGTGGCTGCCAACATGAAAAACCGAAGGTGCGGATGCCTCTTTCATATTGCAACCTGCACCGGAAAACTTGATTTTTGCACTTTCAAGGGTTTTAATGGTTTCTTTCAGCCCGTTATGGCCCCAGTCCAGGATATGGTTGTTCGCCAGGCTGCAGTGATCGATTCCGGCGGCGGAGAGCACTTTTACGTTATCCGGGTGCATCCGGTAATTTATGCCTTTTCCGGGCCAGGGCTCTTCATTTGTGGTGATGCTTGTTTCCAGGTTTGCCAGCTTTAAATCAGGTGCATTATCTTTCCATGCTTCCTGTGCATCACCCCAGATATATTCCCGGGAAACCGGGGTTTCAATGGGTCCGTTTTTCTGTTCGGCCAGCCGGAGATAATCACGCGCATCCTCTATCCAGGATTCGTAAAGGACCGGATCAGCCTGATGGGGCAATGCCTGATCGATTCCACGGCCGGTCATTACATCGCCGCAAAGAAAAAGTTTCAGATCATGCCGATTGCCCGGATTTGTTATCATTGGTATTTTTTGCAGGCCGGCTCTCCGGCCGGAAATAAAAAATTCCATTTGTCCTTCCCCTGGGCAGTCCGGACTCCAAGGAATGTGAATTTTTTTTCACGTGTGTGTCAAAATTCACCATCAAAGAGAGAATCTGTAAGTGGCCGTGTTGCCGTCGGGATAAACTCCCTGTATGACCACATTGCCGGAATAGTCATCAAGCAGCTGCACTATGTGGGAGGGTTCGCCTATCAGCTGATTGTTGACGCCGACAATAATAAATCCTTCCCGCATGCCGGACTCCTGGAATTCGCCCGGTCCGATATCCGTTACCTGTATACCGCCGGGAAGTTCAAATTTCTCCCTGTACTCCTGCGGCACCATCCGGAAGGTGGCTCCCATAAGGGTTTCCTTCTGCTGCATGACCATTTGCATGTGTTCCTCCATGCCTATAAGGCTGGCGGCAAATTCTCTCCTGGTGCCGTCGCGAAGCACCACGAATTCCACCCTGTCGCCTGGATGATGCTGGCTTACCGCCATCTGAAGCTCACCGGGACTGTTAACGGAAGTTCCGTTGACTTCAAGGATCACGTCTCCGTCGCGGATCCCTGCCTGATCTGCGGCACTGCCATCGACAGTCCTCTCCACATACACTCCTTCAAATTCATCAAGGCCTTGTTCTTCTGCAAGGTCCGGGGTGATCTCCCTGATGCTGACGCCGAGAATTCCGCGCCGCACCTCGCCATATTCCATAATGTCTCCGGCCACTCTTTCAACTATCGCCACAGGTACGGCAAAGGCGGTGCCTATGTGGGTGCGGGTAGGAGAGATGATAAGGGTGGGGACTCCCACCAGCTCTCCATCCAGGTTGACAAGGGCGCCGCCGCTGTTTCCGACATTTATGGCCGCATCGGTCTGCAAAAATGATTCAAGGGGCATATCGCCTTCCTGAAGGACGCCCAGGGTCCTCTCCTTGGCGCTGATAATGCCTGCGGTGACCGAGGAGGTCAGCCCGAAGGGATTGCCCACGGCAAGCACCCATTCTCCTATTTCAAGGTCGCCCGAATTGCCGAATTCAATGTATGGGAGATTGTTTTCCTCTATCTTTAAAAGCGCAATATCGGTATTGGGATCCGATCCGACCATCCTGGCGGTGTATCTGCGCTGGTCATGAAGGGTGACCTCGATCTCGTCCGCCTCCGAGATCACATGATAATTTGTTACAATATACCCGTCACCGGTAATGATGACCCCTGAGCCTAAACCTTCCTCGGGCTCCGGTTCCGGCTCCATCTCTTCATCGCGCGGCGAGAAAAAATGTTCCAGGATGCCGGGCATCTCATCTCTCTCCCGCACTGTCCTTACGTGCACAACCCCGTTTATGGCTTTATTTGCAGCTTCCCTGAAATCCAGCTCAATGGGGGTGCCGGTCCTTTCCTGTGGTTCAGCCAGGGCAGCATTCCCGGCCGATGAATTCACTGCCAGGGCAGTTGTAAAAATCAGGCTGATTGCAATTCGTGCAATCGAATTGATTGTTTCCATATTTCATCTCCTTTTTGCCTTTGCCGTCAATCCGGCTGGTGGGAGTCAAGGCCTTGGTTAATTAATTTTTGATTGTTCATGCCATAACAGGGTGGCGCAAAAATCGTTCCGGGCCATCAGGTGATGTGATGCATAGACTTAAATCACCGGATCGGGTGGAAGCGGTCTTTTTTTTTATATTTTCGCTGATATAAACCCGTGCCCTTTGGCATCACGGAAAATCCGTCCCTGAAGTCTTTGCGGGTTAAAAAGATCATCAATATGCCGGCAGCTGCCTTCGAATCGGGATCCATGCAAAAACTGATAATATACAGGGCTTCGGCCGGATCGGGCAAAACCTACAAGCTTACGGAAGAGTATCTGCGCCTTGCCTTCCGGATCCCTTTCCATAATATCCTGGCGGTAACTTTTACAAACAAGGCCACTGCCGAAATGAAGGAACGGATCACCGGAATGCTTGATATGCTGGCAAAGGGCGGGGAATCACCATATCTGAAGGTGCTGACCGATGAAACCGGTCTGCCGGAAGCATCCATCCGGCGTAAAGCCGGAATGCTGCTCAATGAGATCCTGCAGAACTATTCACGTTTCTCCGTGGGCACTATCGACAGCTTTTTTCAGAAGGTGGTAAGGGGTTTTGCCCGCGAAACAGGGCTCCAGTCCGGGTTCGAGCTCGAACTGGACAACCGGAGGGTCCTGGAAAAGGTGATTGACCGGCTTATGATCGAGACCGCTACAAACAGCGGACTTAGAAACTGGATGATGCGGTATGCGGACGACAGGATCAGGGAGGGCCATTCCTGGAATTTCCGGCAGGATATCGGTCGACTGGGCACCCAGGTTTTCAATGAGACGTTCCTTGAGTTCAGGAAGGAGCTGACCGAAAAATTGTCCGACCGGGAATTTATGGCCGGTTATATGGCCTCTTTGCAGGCTGTAAGAAAAGATTTCGAGGAACAGATGAACAGTGTCGGCGCTTCCGGGCTTGAATTCATGCAGGCCAGGGGATTGTCGGCCGATGATTTTATCTACGGTTCAAAAGGGGTAGCAGGCTATTTTGAAAAGATCTCGGCCGACAGGAAGCAATATGAGCCCGGGAAGCGGGTTCTCGATGCGGCCGCCGACAACAGCCTCTGGTGCGCCAAAAAATCACCCCAAAAAGCGGAAATAGAAGATGCCGTGGAAGGAGGGCTCAGCCGCATACTGAACCGGGCGCTTGACATTTACACCGCCTCCCATCCTGTATATGTCAGCAGCCGCGTGGTGCTGTCCAACCTCTATACTCTGGGCATACTGAATGACATAACCAGGAATATACGTGAATATGCCAGCAGCAACAACCTGTTCCTGCTTTCCGATGTGGCATCGCTGCTGGCCGGCATCACGGGGAGCAACGATGCACCCTTCATATATGAAAAAACGGGCCATTTCTACCGTCACTTCATGATCGATGAGTTCCAGGATACGTCTGCCATCCAGTGGAAGAATTTTGTCCCGCTCATAACCGACAGTCTGGCCGAAAACAACCGGAACATACTGGTGGGCGACGTAAAACAATCCATTTACAGGTGGCGCAACGGTGACTGGCGGATCCTTGCAACAGGGATCCAGGAAGACATGAAGACCTTCGCTCCCCTTGTCAGCACCCTGGAGGTGAACTGGCGCAGCAAAAGGAACATCGTACAGTTCAACAACTCCCTTTTCAGATACGGCCCCGAAATCATCCGGCAGCAATTCCGGAATGAATACCTGGAAGCGGGAATGCCCATGGAAACGGCTTCCGGCCTTGAGGAACAGATAATAAATGCCTATGCCGGCCAGGCACAGAAGCTGCCTGAAGGCCATGACAGGGAGGGGGGATATGTCAGAATAGGTTTCAGTGGGAATGATGACCGCAACTGGAAGCAAAATGTGCTCGATGATCTGCCCGGACTGCTGACCGGCATTATATCAAGGGGCTACAGCCTCAGCGATATTGCCATACTGGTAAGGAACAAACTGGACGGCAACCAGATAGCGGCCACTTTGATGGAGTGGCAGGCAGGGGAGGGCAGGGATGCCGGAGTCCGGCTTGATTTCATATCCGAGGAATTCCTGCTGCTGCAGGAATCGACCTCAGTTCGCCTGCTGCTTTCTTTGCTCGGTTACCTGGTCGATCCTTCCGACAGACTGAACATGGCGGTCATTTTGAATGAATACTGCCGGTACCTGCAGTGCGATCCAGCCAGTCCGGCAAACGATAACGATTTGTTTGGCAGCATTGAATCCTGGGGCAAACCCGGAAGCGAAAACCTTTTGCCGGAGAGTTTTGTTCCCCGGAAGGGGCATCTTTCTCAGCTGTC
>SKQJ01000428.1 GCA_007119075.1 Bacteroidales bacterium
AAAGAAGCTGGAAGGCAGGATCGTCAGTGTTCATTTCAAGGATCTGAATGAAGAAAGCCGCGATGCCCATGACGTCCCATGGGGAACGGGCGTAGTGGATGTGCCTGCTATTTTGCAGGAACTTAAAGATCAGGAATTCAGGGGTGTTATCAGTATCGAATATGAACACAACTGGGAAAACAACGTCCCTGATATTGCAGAAAGCATTGAATATTTCAACAGGGTTGTAGCCGGACTGGATTAGCCTAAGAACAGCCTAAGTCAAGGCCCGGCCGGAAATTCCGGCCGGGCCTTGCTGTAAATAGCTTCAAAAGAGACTAATGACAGATAATGGAAATCAGGCTCCCGGGGGAGTGCCTGGCACCGGAGGTACCGGCTTTACATCTGGAACATCTCCCATTTCAAGTCTCGCGGGCCCAAGTGTCAGGTTGGAATTCATCATGTCTTCCCAGGTAGCTTCATTTCCTGTATAGGCCGATTCCCTGCCCATTGTGCAGACAAGTGTTGAGGCAGCAAGCTCCTGGGCCTCGTTAATGGGTTTGTTTGTACGTATGGCCGTTACCAGGTTGATAATCTCCTGATCATACGGAGAAATAGCTACCCTGTTCAGTTGCCGGCCTTCGGCATCCAGGGGGTACTGATACTCCCAGATCACATTGCCGCCGTAATCGAAAATCCGGTTATGGCAATTTGTATAGCCTTTGGTGCCGAAAATGATTTCCTCCACCTTATTGTGACATCCGTCAATTTCACGGGTTGTGCCATGGATGCTTTTGCGGTCGTCAAAGGAAAAATCAACGCTGAAAAAATCATACATGTCGCCTGACTGCCGGCGGTGGCGACCGCCAAACCCGGTTGCCCTCACAGGATGTTTGCCGAAAAACCAGCAGACAACATCAACATTGTGAACCAGGAGGTTGAGAAGCGAATCGCCTGTCTGCCAGGTCCAGTTGGCCCTGTCTCTTATCATCGCTTCCATATCGCACCAACCGGGCTGCCGCGGGGTGACAGCCTGTGCATTCCTGTTCCAGTAACAATTTGCTGAGACCAGTTCACCGATGGCCCCGTTTCTTACCATTCCGTAAGTGGAGATATAATCCAGCTGATGTCTTCTCTGGGTACCCGCTACCACGGAAAGCCCTGCGGCTTCGGCCATTTTGCCGGTGGCCATGACCGATCTTATGCCCAGCGGATCCGTACCTGCGGGCTTTTCCAGGAAGACGTGTTTTCTTGCCTGCACGGCAGCCTCAAAATGCTTTGGCCTGAAATAGGAAACCGAAGCCTCCAGAATTACATCCACATCTGATTCTATTACCTTTTTGTAAGCATCAAAACCTGTGAAGCAATTTTCATCGGGAATTTCAACACCTCGTTGTTCTTTGAGATTGTTCCTGCAATTGTCGATGCGGTCCTGAAAAAGATCGGCAAGGGCCGTGATCTGCAAGTTGGGTCCGGCGTCTATGAAATTAAATGCCGCCCCGGTTCCCCTGCTGCCGCAACCTATAAGTCCGGCCTTGAGGACAGGCCCGTCCGGTGCCCTTTCGGGGAAAACCGGAACCTCGTATTTAGAATTCCGGGAACAGGAAGAGAGGAGACTGGTAGCTCCAAGGGCTCCAAAAGCACCAATGGATGTTATATTTCCAAGGAATTCACGCCTGCTGTGTGATTTTGGCTCGCTCATTTATCTGTATAATTTTATTGAATATTTGATTTATATCATGCGGCAAAATCCAATGCCATTGTTTGGCAAGGCTTTACTTAAAATGGATTTTATGTTCCGCAAAATATAAATTATTAACGGGAATACAAATAAAAAAATATGGCAGCTGTCCGAATCACGTCTTTTATCGAATTTTTAAGTAACGGAGCTAAAGCAGGGAGCAGTAAATATGGTCCTGTTTAAGGAAGAAGCCTTAATTTTTTTTCAGCCAGTAGCATGGCCGTATATTCCAGTATTTTCCCAGCTGGAAATCAAACGATTCCGGTTCAATCCGGCCAAAACCCGATGCTTCATAGTGAGTGAGCTCGCCAAAATAAATACGGTCTCCGGTAATAAATAAATCGACCCTTACAAAATCGAATGGTTGAGACAGGGTTTCTGCAAGCCCGATCATTTTTCTGATGTTAGCAGGTTTTTCGAAAGGGTACCTGGATTTGTAGCCCGGGACTTCTGCCGGAAGAAGCTTCCATTCCGTATCAAAATATCCCGCAAGGATCTCATTGCCGAAACGATTTTTAGTCACCCGAACAATCCGGCATTTTCCGTGGAAACAATATAGCTTATAGTCATGCGGAAGCTCTCCGGTTTCTGTCTCCAGGAGTTTTTCTATGATAATCTTCCTTTTAATATCCCTGTAAGCCCATTCATGGCTGTAAAAACCATAATTATTGTTCAGCCATTTTTTGCATTCTTTTATTATTTGCTCTTTGTCAACCTTATATTTATTCCGTATGATTAGATGCATCTGGCTGCCGTGGTTTGGCTTCATCACAAATTTCGAGGGAAGCTCATCAAAGGGGATGTCGCAGGGATCGGCCGTTGCATAATAAAGAGGTATCAGTATTTCATCTGCCTTCTTATTGCCAAGGACTTCTCTTAAATAAGTCCTGACTGCATATTTGTCGGCTGTAACCCTAAGGAGCGGATTCCTGTCATTTAGCTTTTTCCATTGTATTTTCTCGTTAAAGGACCGGGGTGCCTCCAGGTTCAGCTTATATCTGACTTTTTTCAGAAAGTTATCTTTCAGCCGACGGTAGTTGTTGAATTTGTCGACATTGGCCTTCAGGCTGGAATAGAACCTGTTAGCAAAAACAGGCATATAACTGGAAAGATATTCTTTGCTCTCCTTGACAATTCCGTTGCTAAGGGCTTGCTCATTCATTTGCTGCGGCTTTTTGCCTTTGATTGACGGAGCTTCCATATTTTAAATTATTATGTCGTCTGTTGGTTGACAGTTTCCACGTAAGTTGAAAGGAGGTTTTAATGTTTAAGTAATACAAATTTTTATAATTAATGTTCAAGCTCTGCCGCCCTTAAAAAGAGACAGTTGGTCTGGTCTGAGAGTTTTTTCCCATATATGAGGTTCTTATTCCCCAATGGTAAAACCGGTTTAAATTTTTATCTGCAATAACTCATCGAATCTTTAAACTTCAGATGTGGCTGAAAAACTGAGTTTGAACTTTCATGCCGCACCTGACATTTTAATTTAGATTTCCTGCCCCGGAGTTACTGGTACCAGATTTGAACCGATTTTTACGGCGGGATACCTTTTTAGAAAGAAAATACAGGATTTGTTCCCGCTCCTGCTACAACAGTTATATGGAACGATTAATTAAGCAACCTTAATTCAGGAAAAAATGAATGTTTTAATTACAGATACGAGTTCCCGGTTCGGACACGCTCTTTCCCTGGAATTCCTTAAGACAGGAGCCGTCGTCTATGGCATCAGTCCCCGGTTAAACGACCGTTTGGCCAATTATGTAGATTATCATCATCTTAATTACGATCTTTCGGAACTTGAAAACCTCAAGTCCCGGCTTGAAAATTTTCTTGATGGAGCCAGCACGCTCGATCTTGTGATTTTAAATGCGGGCATGATTCCGGAGTTCAATGATATCAGGAATACCTCTGTTGAAAAGATAAGTGATGTCATGAAAGTGAGTGTTCTGGCACACAAGGTGATCATTGACACTTTGCTTGAACAGGTCCCTGCCGTTTACCAGGTAGTAGCCCTGTCTCCCGGTAATGCCGTAAAGGGAGATAATGGCTGGAATGCATACGCCTTATCCAGGGCTGCACTGAATACTTTGATGAAATTATATGCCCTCGAAATTCCCGAAACCCATTTTTCGGCAATTGGGCCCGGTTTTATTGACGGTGATCCTGATGAGATATATTCCCGTCTGGCAAGAGAAGATGATATGAATATCAGCGGGCTTTATGGCATAAACAAAAACGGCCATCTTACAAATCCGGAGTATGCCGCCAATTGTCTGGTTGAGGCAATGGGTATCATGCTCCAGGAGGATAGCGGTTCATGCAAGGCGGTCAGCGAGATACTGCTGGCACCGGAACTGGGTTAGTTATCCGGGGCGCAGCTGTGCCCCGGGAGTTGCAATCGTTGGAAACGCCCGATCAGTGATGATGGGAAAATGATATTTTAAAATCTGGATCACATGGGCCCTGCAGATGATTGAGCGGAATCGTACGGAATCATTCTACCAAAAGGCAGGCTTACAATATTGCAATGTACACGACCGGGGTTGTGGATGTCGTGGATGACATTGTAATTGCCTGAAGCTTTCACCGTGTCCCCGGATAAAAAGCATATCATAGAAACCCCCGAAAAAGCTTTGTTTACTTTTCCGGGGGTTTTATATCGTTCTATGCCGGGTGGAAAATTTATTGTCAGTTATTCAGATATTAAAACCGGATACTGGAAAGGCAATTAAATCAATCAGGCCAGGATAAACACTTCTGAAATTACCTCCTTATGCGTATCCCAGTAATTTTCCATGACCCAGCGATGCAATTCTGTCATTTCTTCCGGTCGGAGCCAGCCAATGGATTTTTTTAGTTCTTTTTTGAAAAGAGGCTTGACTGCACTGATATTGGCTAAGAGAAATTTTTGATGTTCCAGCATGATTTTTGAGTTTTAAGGATTAATGATTTAGTTTGATAATTCCAGTTTTCGATGATGTCGATGTTCTAATGGTGTATCCTGCAAACAGGTCATTCCGAATTTTGTTTAACCTTTTTATAGAGACCCGGCCGCGCTACCGCACCGCCTACAAGCATATTTGTTCTTACACCTGCAGGTTTTTCAATCTTCCCCCTTTCGTAACCAATCAGCCCCGACAAAGCCGAAGCTGCCAAAACATGAAGTAAAATGGTAAATTCATTCATTAATTGTCCACCTGGAATTTTGTAGAAA
>SKQJ01000144.1 GCA_007119075.1 Bacteroidales bacterium
AAATATACGCTATAAGACAGGCGAATACAAGTCCCCACAAAACTTTTTTGCATGCCGCAAAACTATTTCTGACAAGATGGTCAGGGAGACCTCGTCTCCAGGCTTTCCCTGATGAACCCGGGCCGGTCGGTTGTTATTGAAAGTGCCCCGTATCCCTGGAATTCCCGGGCTATGGAAGCATCATTGACAGTCCAGACATGGTATTCATAGCCGGCATCGATCACCCTGTCGATAATTTCCGGGGTAACCAGCCTGTGGCTGGAAGAAAAACCGTCGGCACCGGTTTTTTGAAGTGTCTCAAGGATCATATCAGGGCCGGGCGACAGGCTGCCATCTTCATCCTCCCTGAAACCTGATAGCCAGTATGCCTTATGCATGGGCCGGTCGGTTTTGACCTGCCTGATAACCTCGCTGTTAAAGGAAATAATAATGATCTGATCAGCTGAAAGATGCGACCGCTCAATCTCCTGGTACAGCCGGGGCAATATTTCGGGGCCAACCTTAATTTCAATAAAAAATTTCTTCCCATCGGGAACTATATCGAAAACTTCTGCAATGGTGGGAATATAAGTTCCGGCAAATTGCGGGTCTTTCCATGAACCCACATCCAGTTCCCTGAGCTGTTCAAGTGAAGATTCGGCTACCACAAGATCGCGGTCGGCAACCCTTCCGGTTTGCGGATCATGGATACATACGATCTCCCCGTCAGCCGTGAGAAAGAAATCTCCTTCAATGGCATCGGCGCCCTGGTCCCATGCCAGCATAAATGCGGGTATGGTGTTTTCCGGAGCATACCAGGAAGCCCCCCTGTGGGCCACAATAATGGTTTCAGGATCAGCAGCAGGCCGGGAACAGTTTAAAAGGATCATTGCAATTGTTGCAGTAAAAAATAAATGGAACATATAAAATACTTTACTGGTTTAATATCGTTTTTAAAAATTGAATCAATGTCGTCCAGACAACGGAATAAAAAGCTTAGTTAAAGTCAAGCTCTATCCAGAGCCTGGTGGGCCTGGTCAGGCTGCCGGGGGCCCTCGCTTCCGTGTCGTGCTCAGCTCCGGGAATCCTTCCGGGGACCTGCCCCGGCATACGGCCGCCCGTTCCCCCGGGATAAGGCATGTTCCCTCCCCGGCTTCTGCCGTCATACTCCTGCGGCCGCCTTTCTCTCGCTGAATTGTCCAGATAACCGGATTCAAGTCCGACGCTCATTTTCCCGTTGCCATCAGCAGGATGGAACCGGTGTTTTAACACCCCAAAGGGTACTACTGCCTTGTACACCAAGAAATCATCCTTCATAAATGCTTCAGCCTTTACCTGGCTGTCTCTTCTTTTGACCGTCCTTGAAGAACTGCCATAAATGCCTATAAGTTCAATGTCTCCGGCATTGCTTAGCATTGAATTGATGTTATGGGGGAGGCCGCCCTGAAGTGTGGCCAGCAGAGGTGTACGGTAAGCATCAGCTACAGGGAACCTGAATCCCTGATCCTTCTTGCGGTCGCCCGACCGGTCAATCCAGACCGTCAGGCCGAACCAGGCAATTTTACGCTGCAGGGCAGGATCGGAGGTGGCAAACAGCAGGTAAAGATTATCTTTATCGCTTTCAAATTTGTAAAGAATCCCGCTGTTCTCATGAAATTCCATCTTTTCGGCAATTTCGGTATTAAATCCCTTTCGGGAGACCTCATCGACAGTCTCCCGGCCGGTTACAAGGGCGCGTGGCGCTGAACAACCGGCCACAAAAGCCATAACCAGGGGAAACAACCAGAGAATTTTTCTCATCTTACAATCCATTCGTTTTATTTTAGGACCTGACCATGGTTCACCGTCCGATCCGTGCAAAAATAATTTAATTTAAAATAAAGGCAATCACAGAAATTTGGACTGATTTCCGCGAACCCGGTCAGCCGGCAGCAAAATCAGCATGAGACTTCGGATATTGTGCTTTTTAATCCATGGAGCATCCATGCTTTATTGACCTTCGGTCGAACTCACATGCAGCATGTTGCTCATTCAGCAATATATTCAGATGTGACTTTCATATCTTTTTGCGTGTCTTGATACATGTATGATTCAATTAACGGGTCGATAAGAATTAAATTACAGAAGGATGATAAAATGAACCGGAATCCTCTTTTTTCCTGCTTGTTGGCCACCGGAGTCAATACAGGAGCTCAGGGCTGATGTGCCAATCGCTAAATACCTGATTTTATGCATCTTTGCTTCCAGACATTATTGCCTTTTTCCCTTTACTTACCGATGTATTTTTCTTATATTTGTATAATGCGATATTATGCGATAATCAAAAAAATAATCGACCTGTATGATAGCTGAGCCGCCTCCTTAACCCTAATATTCCAGATTATGAAATCCCTGTTAATGACCATATCCATTATGCTGATAAGTGCGATCAGCTACGGGCAGACCGCCTTTGAGTACTTCAGTATCGGCCTGGTAAAGTATAATCTCGGTGACTTTGAGAAAGCGATCACCGATTTCGATAAGGCGATCGAAGCCAATCCCGAATATTCCGAAGCCTTTAACCTGAGAGGCGCATCAAAGTTCAACCTTGGTGACCTTGAAGGGGCCGTTGAAGATTACAGCATGGCTATTGAGCTGGACCGCAGGCACACCGGAGGAGTAAGGCTTACGGTATATGATCAGAGGGGAAGGATGATAGAATCAGCAAACCAGGCTATGGCCGATCCGTCACTGGCAGCTCCATATTACAACCGGGCCCTGGCCAGGGAAACACTGGAAGACTATCAGGGAGCCATAGAAGATTACACATCCGCCCTGGATATCGATCCGGACCTTATGAGCGCATTTTTTTTCAGGGGTGAACTGAAACACAGGACTGGCGACCGGCAAGGGGCCTGCTCAGACTGGAAGAGGGCAGATGAACTCGGAGTAATTGAAGCTTCGGAGCTGTTAAGGGAATATTGCTACCCGGAACCCGAATGAAACACCGGCCGCTACGGTACGGCATCCTGTTCTATACTGCGCTCAAATTAAATATCAATTCTGAAACCCGTCCGCCTTCATAATAATTCAGTTCATCAGAAAGCTTTTTCATCAAAAAGGTTCCCCGGCCGCTCGATTCCGTGATATAGAACAGAGCCGTCGGATCGGGTACGCTATTGATATCGAAACCATTTCCCTGATCCCTTGTGACAATGACGAGTTTGTTGTCTGCAATTTTCACCCTGAGATCCACCAGCTTTTGCGGATCAAACGCATTGCCGTGCTTTATGGCATTCTGAACGCTTTCCATTACCGCAACAAGGATTTTCCCGTAAAATTTTTGTCCAAACTTATACCTGCCGGAAATTTCATCTATTAGCTTCTCCACTATCAACAAGCTCTCTGTTTTAGATTCAAGCAGAATAAATTTTTCAAACCGGGGATTATCCCGTTCAACCGCATTTTTGCTGATATACTGAGTAGGTTTCAAGAGACGGATTTTTGAATGCTATAATTAAATCATACCTGAATTACGATTCAGAAGGGCATAAAGTTGCAAATCCCGGATGATTTAAATCATTTTCACTATAAACCCTCATAATTTTCCTTTGAACCGGATTTTTCTGCCGGGATAGAAAAATATTTCCCCGGAAGGGAAAATAAACAGTTAATTACTTGACAAATAGTTATAAATAGTCTTAACTTAGACTATAATTAAGCGCCTGTGTATCCATATGACAAGTGGTAATGCTGAACGCCCACCGATGGACTTAATTACGAGCTATCAGGAACTTAAACAAAAAATCGAATCTGCCCTCGCAGGCTCTTCCGTAACGGATGACCTTGCATTCGAACTGGAAGATTTCGAGAAACTCCTTATAGAATCGTTTAAAGATATTTCAGACGAACGCAAGCAGTATAAAATGCTTTATGAGAATGCAGCCGACAGTATCTGCATCCATACTGCATCCGGCAAGATACTGGCCTCAAACGCGTCAGTATCCAAACGTTACCAGTATTCTTCAGGTGAGCTCCTGAATATGAACATTACGCAGCTTGAAGCTTCGGGGCAGATTGACAGCGGAAAGATCAGTGAGGTAATGAAAACCGGTCAGGTAAATTATGAGACGACCCATATCTGCCGGGACGGTTCATGCCTGATTGTGGATGTGACCTGCAGGAAAATATCCTGGAACGGGCAGACAGCCATACTCAGCATCTGCCATGATATAACAGAGCACAAAAATGCCGAAAAGGCATTAAGGGAAAGCGAGCTTAAATTCAGGGAGATAATCCGGCAGACCAACGACGGCATAGTGGTATTCGATGAAAACAAGAATATAGTTATCTGGAATAAAGGGGCGGAAAGTATCTTTGGAGTCTCAGCTGCAGAAATGATAAACACCAGCATTGTCGATCACCAGTATAAATTTGCGTCTCCCTTCTATAAAGACAGGGACCGGATCAGTAAAGCCTTAGACTCGATTATCAATTTTGAGAACCCAGGCATATTTTATAAAGCAAGGAACGATGAAGCTGTAGATCCGGTGTCCGGCAAAACTAAAATGCTCGAAACCGTTCTTTTTCCGATTAAAATCGATGATCATTATTTATTTGGCGGAATTATCAGGGATGCAACGGAAAAGAAAAAACATGAGGAAGAGCTGTTGCAGCTCAATGCCAGCAAGGACCGGTTCATGCAGATCCTTGCCCACGATTTAAGGAGCCCGTTCAATGCATTGCTCGGATTTTCGGAGCTTTTGCTGTCTAACCTGGCTGAATATGACATGCATGTCATTGAATACCAGCTGACCCTTCAAAGAAACATAATTCAGAAAACATTATTCCTGCTTGAAGACATTCTGTTATGGTCAAAATCACAGCTGGGCATGCTGGATGTCCACCCCCAGGAGATTGCCATTGTTGAACTGTGCCGCGAAATAATCGATTCCCTGAA
>SKQJ01000210.1 GCA_007119075.1 Bacteroidales bacterium
ATGGCCAGTGCCATAAGGCAATGGGGGAATGTCGGGGGACTGGTGGCGGGGTTTTTCATGAATGATACCGAGCTGATAGGCAGGAGCCTGGAGGATGTGATTGTCGAACCTGTCAGAAAAATGCTTATTCCCCACTTTGATGAAATGAGAGAAATCGCCATGGTCCATAATGCCCTTGGTTTCGGTATTTCCGGTTCCGGTCCGACGGTATTCGCCCTTTGCAGGGATATTCAAACGGCGGAGGGCGTGATAAAGGCACTTGAGGTCAAACTCGGGGAATACGGCATCGGTTCCACATGCTTTGTCTCAAAAATCAATGCAAGAGGAGCCGTCGTTCTTGAAGGCAGCTGAACTGCCCGGCATCTTGCCCGTTCGTCAACCGGAACCCGGCAGGGCCCGGGACAAGAACATTGGCCGGCAGCCGGCGATAGGGCGGATAGATTTTGCCGGGTCAGTTTCGCCTCCGCACCGGTTTGACAGTCCGCGATCCCATAATAAACAAATTCTATGCTCTATTACAGCACAAACCATCAAATCATACCTGTTTCCCTGAAAGATGCCGTAATTTCGGGGCTGGCGCCCGACGGCGGTCTTTATATGCCTGTGGAGCTGCCACGGATCGATGCTTCCTGGTTTGATGCGATCGAACTGCTTTCATTCAGGGAAATAGCCCTTGACGTTGCACTGGCGTTCCTCGGGGAGGATGTTCCTGCCGGTGTAATTTCCGAAATCGTAAATGACTCCTTTGACTTTCCCGTGCCGCTGCCTCCTGTACAGGACAGCATCTACAGCCTGGAGCTCTATCACGGGCCTACCATGGCATTCAAGGATTTTGGCGCCAGATTCATGTCCAGGCTCATGTCGTACCTGTACCGGGATGAGGACCGAGACCTGAATGTCGTGGTTGCCACCTCGGGCGATACAGGGTCGGCGGTTGCCGCCGGTTTCCACAATGTTGAAGGCATTAATGTCTTTGTCCTTTTTCCCCGCGGACAGGTCAGCCGCCTGCAGCAAAAACAGATAACAACCTGGGAAGGAAACATACATGCCATAGAAGTCGATGGCACATTCGATGACTGTCAGAAGCTGGCCAAGCAGTTGCTTGGCGATCGTGAGCTGAATGCCGGGTTTCCGGTGACCTCGGCCAACAGTATAAATATCGGCAGACTGATTCCGCAGAGCTTCTATTATTTCTATGCATATTCAAAGCTCAAACAAAGCGGACTGCCGCTGGTGTTCAGCGTGCCGAGCGGAAATTTCGGCAACCTGACCGGGGGATTGATGGCCCGGGCGGCGGGATTGCCGGTTCACCGCTTTATAGCCTCCACCAATATTAATGATGTTTTTGCAAAATTCATTGACTCCGGCATCTATTCACCTGCCCCCTCGCTTCAAACCATCAGCAGTGCGATGGACGTGGGCGATCCCAGCAATTTTGCGAGGATCAGCGATATGATGGAAGGGGATATCGATAAATTTAAAAAACAGATATCATCCTACTCCTTTACCGATAATGCGACCAGGGAGGCGATTGCTGAGATTCACAATGAAAACGGCTATATTATGGATCCGCATGGCGCCGTCGCATTCCTTGGCGCAAGAAAATACCTGCGGGAGAGCAATGACAGAGTCAATGTGGTTTTCCTGGAAACAGCCCATCCTGCAAAGTTTCCCGAAATAATGAAAACCGCAATAGATGATCCGGGAAGCATCCCGCCGCAGCTCAAGGCTGTTCTGAATAAAAAGGAAAAGTATCACCGGGCCGGAAACGATCTCGGGGAGCTGAGATCCTATATATTGGAGACCAATAATCCGGAAAGCCTTTAATATCGGCAAAAAAATTCGTATTTTAGCATAAACAAACGCTATATACGATGGGCATATCCTGCAGACAAACCGGATTTCCGGGAAGAATCGCGGCAATCTCTTTTCTTTTCCTGCTACTTTCCACATCTGCCTTTCCCCAGCTAAGGCAATTTACAATTCTGCATACATCCGATGAGCATTCGGTGCTCCTTCCGATTCCGCTGGTCGATTATGATCCGGGACAGGAGAATCCCGCCCTGGGCGGCTATGCCCGCCTGGCCACCCTCGTTGACCATATCAGGAATGAGAAGGCAGATGAACCGGTGCTTCTCTTTTCCTCGGGCGACAATATCGGCGGCACACCTTTTGCCTGGCTTATCCCCCTGGGCTATTCCCCTGAAATTGAGCTCATGAAAGCGGTCGGCTATAATGCCACAACACTTGGCAATCATGAATTTGATTATGGCCCCGACCTGCTTGCAGAATATTTTTTCAGGGCCGGCTATCCCGGGCAAAGCCGCGATCTCCCCGTGCTCGCATCAAACCTTGTATTGCCTGAAGGCCACAGTCTCCGGGAAGCAGGCCTGCAGGAGAACCATTTGTTCAGTCTCCCGAACGGCATCAATCTCGGTGTTTTCGGTATACTGGGAAGAAGTGCGTATGAGGTGGCGACAATGGCAGAGCCTGCCGATATCGATGACCCGCTGAGTGCGGCCGAACGTCAGGTTTCCCTCCTCAGGGAAGCAGGCGCCGATATAATTGTGGCCCTCACCCATTCCGGGATAGAAGAGGATCGCGAGCTTGCCTCGCGGGTAGACGGAATTGATATAATCCTCGGCGGCCATGATCATCTGCCGCTGCATCAGCCTGAGTCCGTCAACAACACCTTCATCATGCATTCCGGAAACTATCTGCAATACCTTGGCAACTATGAATTTGAATGGAACAGCGAAACCGGTGAGCTTGCCCTTGTCACCGATCTGCATCAGTCGGACTATTTCCTGCCTCTCAGCAGCATTTTAGAAGAAGATCCCGTCATACTGGAGATGACCATGGAGTATCTTGAAAAACTGAATGATTTTGTTGCAGCCCATACCGGCGGCCGGTTCGCCGATGTTCGTGAACCGGTTGTTCATTCCGGTTTCCCGCTTGAAATACCTCATCCGTTTGAAGAGACCGCAGTGGGGAATTTCGTGACCGATGCCATGCGGTTAATGGCCGAAGAGATCACCGGAGAGAGAGTCGACGTTGCTTTTCAGGCTGACGGCGTTATCAGGGCAGATATCATGCCGGGCACAATGGAATGGTCGGAAGGTAAAATATCGCTGTTCGATCTCGTGACTGTCTCCGGCCTCGGGACTGGGCCTGACGGCCAGGCCGGCTATCCGCTTGTATCATTATACCTGACCGGGAGGGAAATATTGAATGTGCTGGAAATAAGCACTCTTCTTTCCCAGGTATTGGGGGATATATATTTTTTGCAGGTATCAGGAATGAGGTTTGCTTTTGACCCGGGAAAGGCTACCTGGGGAAGGCTTCCCGACGGCCGGCCAATACCGGCCTACCGGGCTGTTGCAAGGGCGGAGATGTATGCGGGCGAGGGGATACAGGATGATGTGAATTATGAATCCCTTGTAAATGACCAGCTTTACCATGTGGTGACCGATTATTACCTCACTTCGTTTCTTCCCATGGTAGGGGAGGTGCTTCCCCGGCTGACTGTCGAGCTCAAGGACAGAAACGGTTTGCCGGTCAGTCCCGAACAAACCATAATTATCGATGACCAGCGGGAGTACAAGGTCTGGGAAGCTGTTGCCGGATATGCCGCCTCCCTGGCAGCTGACGACGAAATCGGTCTGCCGGTCATTCCGGCTTATTATAGATTAGTCGGCGAACGGATAACCCGTCTGGAAGGCACTCCTCTCATATACTGGTCATATTTCTATATTGCGGGCATTATCCTCATAATATTCCTGGTGGTCGTTCTGGTCGTGAAAAAAGCAAGACGGAGAAATGCCATATAGCCATATAGTCTCCTTCCGCAGAATTGGATTTCCGTTTACATCCGTTAAGCCAGGATCCAAATATCGATAATATGGGCGATATGACCGCAGTAGTGCTGGCCGGTGGCAAGAGCTCCCGGTTCGGAGGAAAAGACAAGGCATTCGTACGGATCGGGAATGTGCCGATGATAGAGCTTATTGTCGGCACACTGGCGAAGCTGTTTGAAAACATCATCATTGTGACCAATGCCCCGGAAAAATATACGGGCTACGATGATTTCACGTTCATCACAGATATTTACCGTAATTCCGGTCCGCTGGGCGGCATCCATGCTGCAATGACCCGGGCGTCGACCCCGTTTATTTTCGTTGTTTCATGCGATATGCCATACATTGATACTGCCATTGTCAGTGAAATGAAGGATGAATTCGGGAAATCCGGCGATGCCGATGCCCTTATACCGGCGACAGGCTCCCGGATCGAGCCGCTGCATGCCATTTACCGCACCGCCCTTGCCGAAAGCCTGGGGGATTTTCTTGCTTCCGCGGAAGATTACTCGATCCGCGCATTTCTGAAGGACAAAAGAGTTATTTATTACCCGTTGCCGGACACTGCCCGCGAAAGAAAAGCTTTCACCAACATCAACCGCCCCTCCGACCTGGATGATGCCTTCCTGTCCCGAAACCACTGAATCCCTGCCACACCCGGCACTTCCGGAACCCCTGGTTCCCTGTCACCTGTACCAACCGTATTTAAACCTGTTCTATATAATGGGTGAATATTGAAAATGTCTGATCTGGTTATTAAATTTATGTGTTCTTACAATATAATATCAATGGAAACAGAAAAAATACTTGCAATGTATCCGGCAAAGATGGATAACATACTTAATATTTTGCACTCATTGCAGGATGCCCATCCCCGGAATTACCTTCCCGAAGAAACCCTGCGGAAAGTGGCCTATTACCTGAATACCACACTCAGCTCGGTGTACGGGGTTGTGAATTATTACACTATGTTAAGCACTGTCCCGAGAGCCCGGCATATCGTCCGACTGTGCCATTCACCAGTATGCCACCTGATGGGCAGCGGAACAGTTCAGGAAGA
>SKQJ01000187.1 GCA_007119075.1 Bacteroidales bacterium
CCCGTTCTCGTTGGCCTGCCTGCCATCCGGCTTGCTGCATTGAGGATATTTCCTGCTGTTTCAGTATTCAGCCGGAAATACATAAAATCTCTGCTGCTCCTTATATCCTGGTTATTGAATATAAAGGTGTAATTGGTTTCGGAAACAAGATGATCCCTGAAACTGGCCTGCAGGTTGTAATTGCTGATAAGTGAATCAAAAAGCGGGGTCGCAAAGGGCAGCCGGACCAGCTTTATTTCGACGGGATTGATGATATGGGTATGATACTCGGATCCTCTCCAGCTGTAACCGAAGGAAGTATTTGCAATGGTGCGGGTGTAATCAGGCCTTCGCTGGTAGCTGTAAGCCAGGTTTATATTTGTTCGAGGGTTATAGCGGCGGACGAAACTTATGGATCTTACGGGGAGCAGGAACCGGGGTATCTGTAATCCTGCTTCTGCACCATACTCATAGGTGTTCCTGTAGGAACGTGAATAGTATTCATTGAGGGTCTCAACCGAGCCCTTGAGCCTTAAATCAAGTATCTCCGCACGCCCGAAAACGTTGCGGTGCTGATATATCAGGTTTCCGCCGAAACCGAAATCGCCCGACGAATTGGTGCCTTCCATTTCAATGGTATAGGACTGCATATTGAACGGGGTAAGCTGTATCCAGACGTCAAGAAAAGGATCAGTCACCGGAACGGCACGTTCTTCGGCAGCTTGAGACAGATCTGTTCCGCCATCGGCAGAATGGGCGTCAGGTGGGGATGTGGCGGTTGCGGCCGGCAACTCATGAGCGGCTTCATCTGCAGATGCGGAAGAATAACCGGAGGAAGCTCCGGGCAAAACCCGGCCCTGAAGAAAGCCGGTGGCAGCAGGGGGCTCTGCGAAGCGGATGTTTACCAGCCGGTACTGGCGAAGCGCAAAAAGATGGCGGTAGGTCCGGTCAACGTTTTCCTGGTTGAACAAATCGCCGGGCTGGATAAAACTCGATTGGGCAATCGTTCGCTCGCTCACCGGCAGCCTGTCCCTGAAAATATAATGCATGTCGCGGAAAATCATTGTGTCCATTCCGCTGAAATATTCATCCTGCCTGTCGAGGGCTTCGCGAGGATTATAGGATGGCAGGATATAAACATTGCCTATTCTGTATCTCCTGTGAGAGCGGAGGGTATGTTGCCCTTCCATTGGGCGCTCCCTGAAGCTCCTGATTATGATGTTGAGATCCACATTCATGTCTCCTACAGTGGTATCGGCCTCGAAATGGATATGCTCCCGGCTGGAGAAATAATAGTAACCCCGGTTTTTAAGAAAATCCTCCATTCTTATCATTTCCCGGTTCAGCAAATCCACATCGAACGTATTTCCGGGTTTTACAAGTGAATTGACAGTGTCTTCCAGGATTTCCGTCCGCAGGCTGCTGTCGTTGAATGTATACTTGAGTGATGCAATACGGTAAGCCCTGCGGGGATCTACGCTATATGCTATCTTCACCCTGTTGTTCCTGATCCTGACCGAATCTTCAACAACGGGATTATAATATCCCCTGGTCCGCAGGTACTGTTCTATCTGGATTACCGATCGCTGTGCAAGAAAGGGGTCGTAGATTACCGGCTCTTCGCCGATCCGGCGAAGCCAGTTGTGCGGCCATCCATCCTTCTCCGGATTGGCAAGGTTGTGAAGCCAGAGATGAAACCGTACTCCCAGGATGCGCTTGTTGGGCTTCTGCCTTACGTAGTCTTTCAGCTCGTTTCTGTCAATTTCACGGTCCTGCAGGGTAACCCTGTAACGATCAAGCAAATAATCATTTTCGCTAACATGCCTGGCCGGACGACAGGAAAATAAACCCGTCGCTACAAAAATAAGGGCAATGAAAGGTAAATTGCACCGGGTATTTAGTACTTTTAATCGCAATTTATGATGTACAATCGGTCGTTACTGTTTTGCCGCAAATATAACCATTTAATCACGCATATAATTTCATTTAAAAGCATTTTATTTGCAAGCGGGTGAAATACATTCCTTTAAAAAGCAATGGTTTCGCCGGAAATTTACAAAACAATTATTATGCCGGGTCCGACTTTCCTGAAATTTGTCAATTCCTTAAAACAAAAAAAATACCGTCAAAAATACCGGCTGTTCGTGATCGAGGGAGAAAAGGCAGTTGATGAGCTCCTGGCAAGCCGGCACAACATCCATTCTGTTTATGCAGTCAGGGAATGGTTTAAAAAGCGCGGGCTGGAGGAAGGCATCCTGTCCGGTGCCATGGCCGGCAGCCGCACCGGCGAGCTTTCCTGCAGACTCTATGAGGTGAGCGATTCGGGGCTCCTCAAAATAAGCAGCATGAAAACCCCCAACAAGGTTCTCGCAGTAGCTCATATGCCGGAATCCAGGCTTGATCCCGAAAGCCTGACCAATTCACTTTCTCTGGTCCTGGACAACATCCAGGACCCCGGTAATCTGGGTACTCTGGTGAGGTCGGCTGACTGGTTCGGGATTGAGAACATAATCCTTTCTGAAAATTCGGCGGAAGTCACCAATCCCAAAGTAGTCCAAGCCACCATGGGTTCTGTCCTCAGGGTGAGGACCCATTATACCGATCTTCCCTCCTTCCTGGGCTTGCCCGTCATTTCGGAAATGCCCGTTTTCGGGGCATTTGCCGGTGCATCCCCGGTATATTCGGTGCCGCTGGCCGTCAGCGGACTGATAGTGCTGGGAAATGAATCGCAGGGCATATCAGGCAGGGTGAAAAGATACATCAAGCAGAGGATCGGGATACCCGTCTTCCCCCGGAATGGCAAACTGCCGGAGTCATTGAACATGGCTGTCGCCGGAAGCTTGATTGTCGCGGAATTCAGAAGAAGGATGCTATATCCTCATTCAAAATGAAAGGAAAGGATGAACATATTTGACCGCATCCTCCCGATGGCATTCTGGAACTGCGGCCGGCTGGTATCTTTGGGATCGAGCGTGTTGAAAAATCCCGTTGCAAACTTCAGCTCTGTGGCGAATTTAAAGTAGGGCAGATAGAAATCAACGCCGAACCCCGTTTCCAGGTAGGTGTCAAAAGGATTCAGGCTGAGATATATTTCATCATCTTCATTGTAATTTTTTGCCAGGTCGTATCGAAAATTTACCCCGCCGATCAGGTAAGGCCTGTAATTGTTAATTCTGACCGATTTGTACTTGACCAGGAAAGGAAATTCAAGGAAAGAGGATTCAAGTTCCTGGGAATTAAAATGTCTGGGCACGGAAGTTCCGTCGCCGGCATCATTGCCGGGCAGGGGCTGTCCGTCCATGGTATAATAATCGATCCTTCTCTGTCCGAAGGAAACTCCCGGCAACATCCTCAAGCTGAAATCGTTTCCGAGCCTGAAGTTGGAGATGACATTTATATTGAAGCCGGGAGAGAGATTGCTGACTTCGGCGAAGATGTCGTTTTCAAGGGCATATTCGGAAGCCCGTATCTTGAAATCCATGGTATTCAGCCCGAGGGAGAATCCGAAATGCACAGACTTGTGGTCATGTTCAGGCAGATTCCTGGCATGCTGGGGACTGGCAGCCAGGGGAACCAGTAAAAACACTATTATGAGAAAATTCTTCAAGCTACACGTAAATGAAAAACAAAGATATAATGTTTAATGATTTGTGCAAGCATCTTACGCCTGCCCCATTAAAACTCAAAGTGCGGCGAAATTATTTTACCGGGCGGCCATAATTAATATCATTTCCTGCTGCGATGATGATTATCTGAATTACGGAGCCCTGCACAAACCGTGATTGAAGCAAGCGGCAGCCGGCAGATAAACATGGCGGCACGGCAACCCGGACCGTGGGCCGGAAGACAGGCATAGCCATATTATCCATAAAAATCATAAATTCGCAGGAAAAAACATGTTCCATTCCGCTGAAAAGCTTCACGCCTTTACAAGGCTGTTTTTTGAAAAGATCGGATGCAGCAGCCCTGATGCCAGACAAATTGCCGATGTGTTCCTTGCCGCTGAGCTCAGAGGCATCGGATCCCACGGGCTGATCCGGATTTCCGATTATTACCAGCTATGGAAGGCCGGCAGGCTGAATACCTGTCCGCAAATCAAAACCTTAAGGGAAACCGCCTCAACGGCCCTGGTTGACGGCGACAATGCTCCCGGCATGCTTGCCGGAGCTTACAGCATGGAAAAAGCAATTGAAAAGGCCATGATCAGCGGAACCGGATGGGTGGCATGCAGGAATTCCAATCATTTTGGCATTGCAGGATATTATGCGATGCTGGCCCTTGAGCATGATATGATAGGGATATGCCTTACCAATGCCAACCCGCTGGTCGCTCCCACTTTTTCCGTGAGCCGCCTTCTGGGCACCAACCCGGTGGCGGTGGCGATTCCGGCTGACCGGCAGCCGCCGTTTGTTGCCGATTTTGCCACCACTCCCATAGCCAGGGGAAAACTGGAAGTCTCGGTGAAAAAAGGGGAAAAAACCCGTTTGGGATATGTGCAGGACCATGAGGGAAGGCCGACCGACGACCCCGACATACTCAGAAAGGGAGGGTCAATGCTGCCGCTGGGCGGCGACCGTGAACACGGAAGCCATAAGGGCTATTGTCTTTCTGCCATAGTGGATATATTCTCGGCCGTGTTCTCAGGGGCAGGATTCGGGCCTTTCGTGCCTCCTTCGGTAGCTTATCTGCCTGTTCCGCCGAAAGGCAATGGAGAGGGCACCGGCCATTTTTTCGGCGCGATGCGGATCGACGCTTTTCGGGAGAAGGACGAATTCAAGGCCGCCATGGACAAATGGATTGAAACGTTCAGAAACGCCAAAAGCGCCGAAGGGCAGCCTCCGGTCCTTATACCGGGCGATATTGAAAGGGAACAGGAGAAGATAAATAAGGAAAAAGGGATCTGCCTGATACCGGCCGTGGCCA
>SKQJ01000430.1 GCA_007119075.1 Bacteroidales bacterium
AGGGTGACCGAGACCGTGTCCAGGCCAAAATACTCCATCAGGTGGCCCCACTGGTGGGCGGGCCGGTCGGAAACAAAGTTTCGCATACTGTTCACCTCGTTATCCCATGAAGACATGCTGTGAGGTCGTTTCCAGCGGGCAATATGTTCCGGGAATCCGGGTTTTAGCACATTATAGAATTTATTAATAAGATAATCAGCCCTTTCCGGCAGGAAGGAAGTGTTCAGCAGATCGGCGAACCGGGTGACAAAATCAATCTTAAAGCTCTCATTTTTCAGGAGGCTGCGCAGAAGAAACGTGGACCAGTCCGGGTTGGGCCATTCCGTTCCCCCGGCCATTGTTGCAAACTCCATCACATTTTCGGCGGGGGATTTTCCCCAGATGCCAAACCCGAAATCCATATCAAATGCCATCCACCGCCACCGGCCATCATGCCCGTATGGGGTGTGAGGCTGGTATCCGGTACGCTTTCGCCAGAAATCGATATTGTTCCCCGGCCAGTCAGTATTGGCAGAGTATATGTTGGCAATCTGGTAATCGATAAAGTTTTCGGTATCGATACGTGTTTTTATATACTGATAATGATCCTCTTCCTCTAAGCAGTTCTCTTCAATATAGCTAATGGTTTCATTGTAATGGTGGTTGTTCCCTTCCTTAGGCGCATTCCGGTGGGTGAGCAGGTCAAGGTCTTCTTCCCCGACCCCATAGACTCTTTTGATGTAATGCTTATCATATCTTTCCCTGATATTGTGAATGCCCCAGTATTCGCCGTTAAGAAAAACAACAACCGGCCTGTAGGCCTGTGTATCAAACTTCAGTTCCCGGCAGACTTCCTGAATCAGCGCATCCCTGAAAAAAGAATTCCCGAAATCGTTTCCGGAATTCCTGAGTATCAGTCTTTTGTATTCATCATAGGGCTGGTCGGGAAAAAAGGGGAAATCAAGAGTGGATTTACCATAATCGCTCCTTGCATAAATACGAAGCGATTTCATGGGATGGGCCCGGCTGTAACCTCCATGTATGCGGATCCCTACGTCCTGATGCAGGTCAGGCACTTCTGAGCCGGCATCCCAGAATGTGAAATTTGCGGGAATCTCCCAGTCAGTTCCCCGAAATTTATAATTTGCGCCGCTATGCCCCCCGGCATCAGAACTGTTATTATCACGCCACCGGTCGAATGATGCCCCGGGAGTATAAATACCGCTGTCATAATCAAACAAGTGCTTTTCACCGGTCGTGATCGATATAACCGGCAGACCGTACCTGGAACGATCAAAAATAAAATAGGTGTGGGTCACAACCGGGCTGGATATAAACCCAGCCCTTACTGTCATTGCCCTGACAACGGTTCCCTTCATAACGGGATTCTCGGGAAAATAAAAGGGAGGATTATGAAAGGACGAGGCTTTCCGGGCCAGCCTGTCAGGTTGGTTTTGTTTACCGGAAATGGTAATAAATGTTGTGTAAACCTCGCTTGTATATGAATCGTAAAGAAAAGTGCCCTTCGGTTGACCGGGACGCTGGGGCCACTCATTTTTATAGCGGAAGGCGGAACCGTTAAGGTTTGCCGGATCGGGTTCGGAGCCGTCCAGGGTATAGTAGATATTGGCCGCCGGAACCTTTGTCGACAGCACCAGCCCTAAAGGGAAGGGATGAAAGCCGCTTGTATGGGAAAAACCCGGGGGAGGCAGGGTATCACCGGTAATGGCCGTTAAATTGGCGCTGAGAAGCAGGAAGAGCAGGGATAATGCACACAATCTGTGCAACCCGTTACGGAAATCATTCATGAAGGGAAAGGCCATGAGACTTTTATTTATACCGGCATGCACGAGGCAGGTTTCAGTAATATTGCCGTTTTAAATATCGCAATTATTATGGTTCTGGCAAAATCCGGACCCTGTTTATGGTTCCCGAGCGCCGGGATGGCTCAGCTCAAATCCTGACAGTCAATCGTTTTGCATATTCCTGAATCAGCTTCTAAAAAGGCTCAAACAAGCCCGGGTTATTTGCGTTTCGCAAAATGCAGGGCCGGATCAGGGTCAAACAGGCCGGGAGTATATGTTTTTTACAGCTGCAAGACAGGATGCAGGAAGGGTTGGGGGGCCTGGATTCAGGGCAATAACCGGCTCCGCAGAATCAAACCGGCCTGGAGTATTTGTTTTTCCCTTCCTTGTATGCGGGATCAAATGAAGCGGCTATGTTGCGGATAAAGAACTTTCCCTTTTCCTTTACGATGATCCTTTTGTCATCGAAATCAAGCATGTCATCGGCTGCAAATGAACGGAGCCTGCTGGAATCGGCCATCTGCCGGATATAACCGGGGCTTTCGCCGAGCCCGGCCGACAATTCTGCGAAGTCAAGCCGGTAATTGCACATGAGGCTTGTGATTATTTCGCGCACTGCCTTTTCCTTCCGGGAAAGCCTGTATCCCTTCTCTACGGCGAATCCGGATTTGCCGGCATGCGCGATATACATATCAATATCCTTGGTATTCTGGGAATAGCCTCCCTCCAGCTGACTGATTGCCGACACACCGAAAGCATAGACCTGTCCGGTAGTCCGCCTTGAGCAGTATCCCTGGAAATTGCGGTGCAGCATATTGTTTTGCTGCGCGATATTGAGCTCGTCGCCGGGAAGGACGTAATGGTCGAGTCCGACAGGCGCATACCCCGCCTCCTTGAGCAACCCGGCAGCCGTGTTGAACATCTCCATCTTTTCCCGGGGTTCCGGCAAGCCGGTTTTCTCAAGTATCAGCTGGGCTTTTTTCATCCATGGCACGTGCGCATAGGAAAAGGTAACCAGCCGGTCGGGCCTCATTGAGATCGCGTGACTGATGGTTTCGGCAAATGAAGCGGACGTTTGCAGCGGAAGCCCGTAAATAAAATCGAGGTTGACCGATGAGCCTCCGTCCCTTCTGATAAATTCGATCAGCTCCTCAACGGGCAGTGCTGAAGGCCTGCGGTTCACGGTTTTGAGGACCTTCCGGTTGAAATCCTGGATACCCAGACTGTAACGGTTGAATTTTGACTCCTTCAGTGCCTGCAAATAATCCAGGTCCAGCTGCGCCGGATTGCATTCTATGGCAATCTCAGGGTTTTCGATAAAATCAAACCTGTCCGACAGAAGATCAACCAGCCCTGTCAAATAACCCGGCTCAATCGAATTGGGCGTTCCCCCTCCGAAATGGATCTGGGAGATCTTTCTGCCCGCATCCAGCAGGCCGGTTACCATAAGAATCTCCGACCTGACGGCATCAATGTAGTTTTTGACCCGGACGTCATCCTCCAGCCTGCAGGAATTGCAGCCGCAGTAAAAACACAGTTGCCTGCAAAAGGGAATATGGATATATATTGCTATGTGACCGGGCTTCCGGTCATTTGAGCCGGCAATGAGCTCAGCGTAATCCTTGCCGTCGAAATCAGTCGTAAAATGATTTGCCGGCGGGTAGCTGGTGTAGCGGGGCACGGGTACGTTATATTTCTCAAGGTCCATAGTATACTGTTTGTACGGGCCGGGCCAGGCTTCCGGTCCGTGGCGCGGCCGGGGAAATCCCGGATACTGTCCGGCAGGAAATAAATCCGGCCGGGGGTGATTTTATCATGGCAGCGAAACCTGTCTCAAAACCCGGAGCCTGAAGCAAAACCCGACAGTTCCGGCCCGGCATCAATCACGCCGCGATCAGCCCCTTCGCCAGTCGGCCGCCTTCAGACAATCGGTCATGAATTTCACATTATCGCAGGAAACACCGGGCTTGAATCCGTGCCCGAGGTTTATGACCCAGTCGTGATTTTCTCTTCCGTATTCGATATAATCAGCCAGGGCTCTTTCAATTTCCGGCTTTTCCATGTAAAGCATGCGGGGATCGATATTGCCCTGCAGCCCGATCCGGCGGTCAACCGTTTTTCTTGCAAGGCGCAGCGGCGTTTGCCAGTCCACGCTCAGAAAATCGCAATATTCGGGAGTTATCTCGCCAATTCCCATGCCGATATCCTTCGGGAAATATATAAACGGAATCTTGAGGTCCCTTAGTTCGCCGGCAATTGTTTTCACTGCCGGCAAAAAAACTTCCCTGTATAGCTCGAAGGGGATGAGACCGGCATGGGTCTCGAAAAGCTGGAAAACATCGATGCCGTGCCTGACCTGTCCCCTGATATATTCGAGCGACATTTCCAGCAGCATATCGATAAGCCTGAGGGTATCCTTTCTGTTACGGTAAATGAATTTGACCGCTTCGGGAAATTCGGCCTTTTTTCCCAGCCCTTCAAGCATGTAGCACAGAACCGTCAGAGGTCCCCCGCAAAATCCGATCAACGGTATATCAGGGGGTTTTTGCTCTTTGACCCTGGATATCACCCTGTAAATATACTCCAGTCTCCCGCTGTCCGGTTCCAGGCCCTGCAGGGGATTGTCCCTCCCGGCCAGCGCCGTTTCAAAGACCGGGCCGTTATCGGTAAAATCCAGGCCCATTCCCATGGCATAGGGAACAACCAGGATATCTGAAAACAGAATTGCTGCGTCGACACCCAGCTCATGAACCGGGAGAAGTGTTACACGGGCTCCCAGCTCCGGATCTTTCATCATCTGCCAGAACGAATGCTTTTTTTTCAGCTCCAGGTAGGAGGGAAGTATCCTGCCGGCCTGCCTCATATACCATACCGGGGGGCGTTCAGCCTGTTCCCCCGAAAGGGTTTTCAATAAAAGTGGTTTAGTCATATTGGTCCTGGTCAATGGGATTTTGTTGTCAGAGGGCTTTGAGGGCCTGGTAATTTTTGTCAATCGTATAAAGGATATCCTCCTGGGAATGGGCGGCCGATACAAAGAGCGCCTCAAATTGCGAAGGGGGAAAATAGATCCCCTGTCCGAGGCATTTTCTGAAGTAT
>SKQJ01000366.1 GCA_007119075.1 Bacteroidales bacterium
AGTCCCCCGACGGTCACTCAGCTTCAGGAGGTAGTCGATAATACCAACCCGGTGCTTCTTTCATCCGGGAATCCAGACCTGGACCACAGCTACAGCCATTTCTTCATGACACGTTACAACGCCACAAATACTGAAAGATCAACCAATTTCATTGCTGCTTTATTTGGCAATATTTCCGGCGATTATATCGGCAATTCCACGATCATTGCACGCGCCGACACAACCCTGGCAAACGGTTACGTATTAAAAAAAGGCTCGCAATTCTCACAGCCGGTAAACCTCGATGGTTTCTCAAATATCCGTTCCCATGTCTCCTACGGGTTCCCCCTTAGGTTTATAAAGAGCAACCTTAGCCTGACAAGCGGACTGGCCCGGGTCCGCCGGCCAAGCATGATAAATGACCGGATCAATACTGCCAATACTTATTCAGCCTCCGGTGGATTTATTCTTTCAAGCAATATAAGCCCCAATGTTGATTTTTCGGCTTCATACAATGCCAGTTACAATATAGTTGAAAATACAATGCAGCCCCAGCTTGACAATGATTACTTTTCACAGAGAAGCGGAACAATGTTCAGTTTCATCTTTTTAAATCACTGGGTATTCAGAAGCGATGTGAGCCACCTTATGTACCGGGGACTGGGCGATGATTTCAACCAGGATTATATACTATGGAACATGAACTTCGGCAGGAAACTGTTTAACAACAATCTTGGCGAAATAACTCTTAGTGTATTTGACCTTCTGGATCAGAATAAAAATATCATAAGGAATGTTTCCGATTCATACGTTGAGGATCTGCGCACAAATCAGCTTTCAAGGTTTTTCATGCTGAAATTCACATATAATCTTAGAAATTTCAGGGCTCAGTAATCCTGGAGGACCGCCCGGGATGATAATTGACCATGGGGCGGGCACACATACCAGACTTTATCAGAGGTACTTACTTAGCCTTGAATCGAAGTAAAACTCCTTGCGGCTCAAAATTTTCACTGCTTTGTAATCCGGATGGTTGCAATTTAAAACTACATTATTGGCCGTGTATATTATACTGCTGGGAACTTTTAGTGCTATTGTTTTTCCATTTTCAATCCATTCCTGTCCAATCTCAGCCAGAATGACCGGAGCAGGAAATTTATACCAGTTTGGAGGCAAATCCTCTGTTGTTAATTCAGTAATGGAACTATCCGGAATTTCAATTTCAAGAATATCCAATTTTGGAGCAATAAGGGGGGGAATGTGTACTATATTTTCAAGTAATGCTATTTCTTTGCTTTCACCGGTATATAGAACCGGGGTCCCTTTTTTATTCCATCTGCCGGGATAAAGCGCTGCACCCGATCCACTAATATCAGAAGCTCGTTTACTTTTTGCAATACGAAAAACTATCATAAGGATTAACTATAAACTCCATGTTCAATCCTTCCCAACAGGTCGTGTACTTTGGAAATGCCACCCGGAACTTCCAGCAATTTCCTGGGCTCTGTTCCGCCGAGTGCTGTATTGGGCAGTTCAAGCCATTTGAAGAAATTATTTTTGCTTTCAAAAACTTCAGAGCCATACAGAAATAAATCTGTCAATTCAAGAAGTTGTACCGAATAATTTCTTTCCAGCTTCTTATTTTCCTTAATCCATCTATAAATTGTCGGCTCAGAAACATTTAACAATTCTGCTGTAAGCCCTCTGGGGATTCCAAAATGATTTCTGAAATTAAGTATGATATGGGCATTAAGGCCTGTGGAAGCAATAGCTATAAAATCAAAAGGGCTTTCAATATTTGATTTTATATATTTTTTGCCTAAAATTTTTGAAAGCTCATCATATCGTTTTGGGGCAGTTTTCATACCGGCCTTATTTTTTATCATATGATAATATAATTTATCATATGACCAAAAATAGTTATAATTAATTACATTACCTGAATTAATTGAAATTTCCGCAATGAAAAGCTCCGAAGGTAAGTTTCCGGTCAAATGAAAACCATGTGTTCCTGGTCGGTGATCTTTTCGCAGTAATGACATTTCAGTGATACATCCTTTTTGGAAATTACCCTGAACCTGGGCTTGACCTTGTCATTGTTGGTTATGCATTTTGGATTGACGCATTTGACAATGCCGGTGAATTCATCGGGAACCATAACCTTCTTTTTTTCTTCAACCTTGTATTCCCTTATGATATTGAGTTTTGCCTGCGGAGCGGCCAGTGCTATCCGGTTTATCTCTTCATCGACGAAAAATTTATCGGATATCTTCACGATCGCCTTGGTGCCGAACTGCTTGCTTTCCAGGTTCGTTCCGAAGGTGATCTGGTTGTCGCTGCGGTAAAGCCCGAGAATGTTGATGACCTTGAAGAGGTTGTTTGCGGGGATATGATCGATCACAGTGCCGTTCCTGATAGCGCTTACCTTAAGTTGTTTTATTTCCTTATCCATGATATGTCAGTTTTTAAGTCCCAGTATCAGTGAGAGAATTGCCTGGCGGGTATAAACACCGTTCAGGGCCTGGGTGAAATAATATGCCTTTTCATTATCGTCGACATCCGTATCTATTTCGCTTACCCGCGGAAGCGGATGCAGTATCCTGAGATTGCTCCTTGTGTTCTGAAGCATCTTGTTCCTCAGCACATAGGCATTTTTTGTTTTTTCATATTCAATGGGATCGGAGAATCTCTCCTTCTGGATCCTGGTAACATATAAAATGTCCGCCTCGGAGATTGATTCCTTGAAGTCGGACAGCTCATAATACTTAAGGCCGTGCTGATCGAGAAAGAGTTTGTATTCCTGGGGTATTTTCAATTCAGGAGGCGAGATAAAATAATAGGTGGCCCTGAACAGTGCCATCGCCATCAGCAGGGAATGAACCGTTCTGCCGTATTTGAGGTCGCCCACGATGAAAAGGTTAAGGTTCTCAAGGCTTCCCTGCGTTTTTTGAATGGAGTAAAGATCGAGCAGTGTCTGGGTCGGATGCTGGTTGGCACCGTCGCCGGCATTGACCACCGGAACCGAGGCCACTTCGCTGGCGTATCTCGCACTGCCTTCTATGGGGTGCCGCATAATAATCAGATCGCTGTAGTTGCTTACGGTTTTGATTGTGTCCTTGAGCGTCTCGCCCTTTGTGGAGCTGGAAGAGGCAGTGTCGGAAAATCCTATGATCTTTCCGCCAAGACGGTTCACGGCGCTTTCAAAACTCAACCTGGTCCTTGTGGATGGTTCAAAAAACAAAGTGGCAATGACTTTGTCCGCAAGAAGGATCTGAGAAGGGTTTTTCTCAAAATCCCCGGCCAGGTCAAGCACCCTGAGGATCTCCTCCTTAGTGTAATCATTGATCGAAATCAGGCTTTTGTTCTTCATAATAAATACTTTTCGGGATTGGGTTTCAGGTAAAAATAAGGAAGATATTGGCAGGAAAAAATATGTGTTGATAATTAATTAATAACTTGCACCGATACGTTTTCGATCCTATTCAGCCTGTCTGCCATAATGCCTGATTTAGTAAGGGGTACACGTACCCTGATGCGGCAATCGTCACCGAAGTCCTGTTCGACCTGGGAAGCCATTTCCTGATTCAGGACCTTCATTACCATATTAAGTGAGCTGTAGGGGAATCTGATATCAAGGATCTGGTCAACCGTCCTGGTTACGATTTCAGCTTTTGACAGCGCGTCGGCAGCTGCTTCCCTGTATGCATTTATCAGTCCGCCGGTGCCAAGAAGGGTGCCTCCGAAATATCTGACAACAACGACCAGGATATTGGTCAGTTCAAATTTCTGTATTTGTCCCAGAATAGGCTTTCCCGCGGTACTGGATGGTTCACCGTCATCATTCGCCCTGAAAGACTGTTCCTCCACGCCCAGTCTCCATGCATAGCAATGGTGACTGGCATCATGAAATTTCCGGCGAAGGAAACCGAGCTTTTCATTAATATCATCTTCGGCGGATACCGGCCAGGAAAAAGAAAGGAATTTGCTCCCCCGGTCTTTGAAAAGACCCTGTGATGGTTTTTTTATAGTTCTGTAACTATGGTGCGTCATTTTCTGCGTTGGCCATCTCAAGCTGAGAGGCGAAAAATGCGGCAGTCTGTTTCAATACGGTTTCCCGTTGTTCATGATGCGGGGTATGGCCGCAATACGGTATATGAAGGGTTTCGCTGTAGCCTCTCACACCGGATGTGATAGTTTCCGTTTGCAAAGCAGTGCCGTAATTGTCATTTTCTCCCTGGATGGCAAGTACCGGGGCGCTTATTTCAGGCAGGATAAGCTCAATGGTCCAGCCTGAAGTCTCCTGGGAGGTCCATACGCTGGCCCAGCTGTAGAACATTGAGTCGGTGTTGCTTCCATGGTATTTTGCCAGTTTTTCACGCAGACCGTTGCTCCTGTAGTCGTGAATAGCCTGCTTTATGCCGCGAAGCGTCACCGGCTCGAGAAAAATGTGGGAAGCTTCGGCAACCAGCGCGGCTGTTTTTTCAGGATACAGCGCTGAGAAAATCAGAGATATCGTGCCGCCGTCGCTGTGACCGAAAAGCAATACAGGTTCGGTTATGCAGAGGTTTTCAAGAAGCTCGGGAAGGACTGAGGAAGCTTCATGATAAAGGAAATCATTTTCACGCGGCTTGTCAACTTTTTCAGAAAGGCCGTATCCGTATCGGTCATACATCAGGCCCCTGCAGCCTGTCATTCTGCAAAGGCTTTCGGGAAAATCCCTCCAAAGTTTCATGCATCCCAGACCCTCATGCAGGAAAACTATAACAGGTTTGCCGGAATCATCCGGATTATTGTTAACCCACTGGTAAGCAAGTTTATGGCCTCCTGCAAAAACGTATTTTATTTCTTTGTTCATAACAAGTAGGACGCAAATATAGGTAAAAA
>SKQJ01000099.1 GCA_007119075.1 Bacteroidales bacterium
ACAGGAGAATACAATTATTTTAAAATCTAATATTTTATATCATGGCCTATAATCTGAAAAACCGGAGCTTTCTTAAGCTGCTTGATTTCTCGCCGCAGGAGATCAGGTTTCTCCTTGATCTGTCAGCCAGCCTGAAAGCTGCAAAATACTCCGGAACCGAAAGACCCATTCTGAAGGGAAAAAACATTGCACTTATTTTTGAAAAAACCTCCACCCGCACCCGGTGCGCATTTGAAGTTGCCGCCTTTGATCAGGGAGCGCAGGTCACATACCTGGGCCCGTCCGGTACTCAGATCGGTCACAAGGAATCAATGAAGGACACCGCCCGGGTATTGGGTCGCATGTATGACGGAATTGAATACCGTGGCTTCGGTCAGGACATAGTAGAGGAGCTTTCCAGCTACGCAGGCGTGCCGGTTTGGAACGGCCTCACCAACGAATTTCATCCTACCCAGGTTCTGGCCGATTTTCTTACAATGATGGAGCATTGCAACAAGCCTTTGGAGGAAATCTCTTTTTGCTACCTTGGTGATGCAAAAAATAATGTGGGAAACTCCCTTATGGTGGGAGCCGCCAAAACGGGAATGGATTTCAGGGCGGCCGCCCCTAAGGAATGCCAGCCTGACAGGGCCCTGGTTGATAAATGCAAAGATATTGCAAAGGAGACAGGAGCAAGGATCACGGTGACGGATGACGTCAGATCGGCAGTGAAGGATGCTGATTTTTTGTATACCGATGTATGGGTGTCGATGGGTGAACCTGATTCTGCCTGGGAGAATCGTATCGCGCTTCTTAAACCATATCAGGTCAACCGGCAGGTAATTGAATGGACAGGCAATCCAAAAGTTAAATTTTTGCACTGCCTTCCTGCTTTTCATAACCGGGAGACAAAAGTAGGCGAGGAGATATATCAGAAATTTGGCCTGGAGGCGATGGAGGTCACCGAAGATGTTTTTGAATCGGAACATTCGGTTGTTTTCGACCAGTCGGAAAACCGCATGCATACCATAAAAGCCGTAATGGTCGCTACTCTCGGTTGATTATATGCATCAGGGGCGGTAATTGCAGTGGCAAACAGTTTGGTCCGATGGGAAGCTGTGGGCCCCGGGTTCGCCTCCCTTGGCGGAAATTGCAGTGGCACACAATGTGGTCCGATGGGAATTTGCCTGTTTCCTTCTGGTGCTCACTACTTTTTATTTATTTTATTTTTAATTTAAAAAAAAAAGGCATAACTTGTATTGGAATTTTTTTTTATCCCTTTTTTTAGATTAAAAATCTCAGCCATGACAATTTACATCGGAAACATCCCCTATTCCATGAAAGAGGCCGACATTGAACAGTTATTCGCCGAACACGGAATGGTAATGTCGGTAAAGATCATTACGGACAAATTTACCCACAAGTCGAAGGGTTACGGGTTTGTCGAAATGGAAGACGAAACCGACGGAGAAAAGGCAATTGGTATTCTAAACGGCGCTGATGTGCTGGGCCGGAACCTTAAGGTTAGCCGGGCCAACCCGCGGAAGCACGCTTAACACTAACTAAAAATATCGTATCGTTGTGCTGCTCGCCCCGGGTGGCGCAATGAATATTTCCAGGCATCGCCCGGTGCGGACATTGTTTCATTGCAGTCTGCTGAGAATTACAGGAATTTCATGTATTTCTCCGTTTCTTACGACAGTGATGATCACATTTTCGTCAGGGCGATACTGGCTTATACGCTCCTGCAGCTCCGCGACCGAGCCCACCGGCCGGCCGTCAACTTCAATAATCACATCTCCTTCCATCATCCCGGCTTCTTCGGCAGACCCTCCTTCCAAAAGGCCGTCTACGTAAACACCGGTAACACGCTCGAGGCCGAGATCATCAGCCAGATCTGAATCGACGTTAATAATGCTTACGCCAAGCACTGCCCTTTGAACCTCACCAAATTCCATGATGTCCTCAACTACTTTTTTAACAATGCTCACCGGTATGGCGAAGGAATTCCCGGCATATGTCCCGGTGGGAGACAATATAAGGGTCGGTACCCCCACCAGCTCACCGTTCAGATTTACCAGGGCACCGCCGCTGCTTCCCGGGTTCAGCGGAGCATCGGTCTGAATGAATGATTCGATTGCCATATCCCTTTCCTGGAATACTCCCAGCCCGCGGGCCTTTGCGCTTACGATTCCGGCAGTTACGGTTGAGGTAAGGTTCATGGGATTGCCAACCGCAAGCACCCATTCTCCTACCCTCAGGTTTTCCGAGCTGCCGTATTCAATGAAAGGGAGATCGTTTCCGTTGATCTTCAGCAGAGCAATGTCGGAGTTGGGATCAGAACCCATAACCCGGGCTTCGAAGGACTGTCCGTCATTCAGTGTGACCATAATTTCAGTAGCCTGCTGAATAACATGATAATTTGTTACGATGTAACCATCGGGCGTTACTATTACTCCTGACCCCATGCCTTCCCTGGCATCGGGTCCCGGCAGCTGGAAGAAATCAAAAAACGGATCGCCCCGTCTTCCCCGCGATTCTCTTTCAATCCGGGTTGTGACATGAACGACTCCGTGCAGGGTCTTTTCGGCTGCATAAGTGAAGTCCATCTGGCCGGGCTGGTAATTTTCCGGCAGACTGGTAAACCAGGTAGGATATCTTGCCTGGTAGGTCGCCTCGTCCTGTCCGGAACCGGTCATTCTTGAATAGGCAAAGACTACCACGATCGCCACAACCAGTGCGATTGCAAAAGTCAGTATTATATTGTTTGTTTTCATATTCCGATGTGTTATTGGCAGTTCGGGCAACCGGAAATGTCCCGGTCGCATACTGTCCATGATACAATAAGAACAATCCGGCCTCTTCAGTATCAGGAATCCGGGATCAACAGATAGTATGGCGATATGGCGGGCAGGCCTGTCGGTTTAAACAAGCTTTAATAAAGTTACGAAATTTCCGGCACTTTTTGGCAATAAAAAAACCACTCCTTTTAGGGAGTGGCCCGGGATTTATTTTCGTGGAGCTGGAGGGAATCGAACCCTCGTCCAAACAAGGAACCAATAAGCTTTCTACATGCTTAGTCTGTTCTTGGTTGTCGGATCCGGTCCGGCAACAGACAGCCTAACCGAACCTTATTCCCTTGTTTCTCGCCCGGGACTCGGGAAAAATCCCGGACCAGCCCGAACTTAACGGTGCCTCTTGGTCAAAAACCGCCGGGCGGGGTTTTTGAGAGACAGCTTGTCCGTGGTCCTTGACCGCGGATTAAGCATAGAACCTATCAGGTCTATGCTGCAAGCGCGTAGTTATTCTCGCCACTTAATTGTTTGCACTACAGTTTAACGAGATGTACTGCTTAACTCGGCATGCTTACTTACCTGTTCATCTTGCTGTCAAATCCAGTCAGCCCCGTGAACGTAAGTACAAACTTACAATAATCCTGCCAAATAACATATATGGGACATTAAAAAATTTGTCTGACGAAGTCTGATCCGCATGGTTTATTGACCTTCGTTCGAGCTTATGTGCTGTGTGCTTATCAGGCATAGGGCACCAGAGGACAAAAGGTTTTTAAAGTTGTTGCAAAATGTTTATTTTAGCACAAAAATCGGACCATGCATATAGGGATACTGAAAGAAACCAAGGTGCCTCCCGACAGGAGGACTGCACTGACTCCCCGGGCAGCGGCTGAATTACTGGATCTTTATCCTGAATTCGATATTTCAGTTGAAAGCGATGCTACGAGATGTTTTGGCGATGATGAATACAGACAGGCCGGCATAAGGGTTACAGAAGATATAACGGTCTGCGATCTGCTGGTCGGAATTAAGGAAGTTGCCGCAGAAACACTTTTGCCCGGCAAAACCTATCTGTTTTTCTCCCATACTGCCAAGAAACAACCCTATAACCGTATTCTTTTAAGGGAAATAATAAACAGGAAGATCACACTGATCGATTACGAATATCTGACAGGCCAGGACAATGTAAGGCTTGTGGCATTCGGGCGCTGGGCCGGTATTGTCGGAGCGTATAACGGAATCAGGGCCTGCGGGCTGCGATATAAACAATATGATATTAAGCCCGCTCACAAATGCTTTGATCTGGAAGAGATGATTTCCGGGCTTTCTGAAGTGAAGCTTCCGCCGGTAAAGATACTGATAACGGGCGGAGGCCGAGTTGCCTCAGGAGCAATGGAGCTGCTTGGACATCTGGGATACCGTATTGTAACCCCGGCAGAGTATTTCGAAAACACGTACAGTGAGCCTGTAATATGCCAGCTCGAACCATGGGATTATGTCCGCCGCCGGGACGGTGAAGAATTTGATCTTCAGCATTTCTTTTACTATCCTGAAGAATATGACTCCTGCTTTTATCGGTATGCCACAGCAACCGATCTATACATAGCCTGCCATTACTGGGATCCCCGGTCGCCGGTTTTTCTTGAAAAAGAAGATTATCTCAGGCCCGGTTTCAGGATTTCAGTAATTGCCGATGTAAGCTGTGATATTCAAAAACCAATTGCCTCAACCATCAGATCTTCATCCATTGAGGAGCCATTCTACGGCTATAATCCTAAGACCGGCCAGGAGGGCGACCCTTTCGGACCCGATAATATAACCATAATGGCGGTTGACAACCTCCCCGGCGAACTGCCAAGGGATGCTTCGGCCGATTTTGCCGGCAGACTGGTTGAAAAAGTTTTCCCGGCCCTGCTGAATGACAGGGACGGGATAATTGAAAGAGCCACTATAGTCAGAGAAGGGGGGCTCACCAGGAATTTTTCCTATCTCGAGGATTTTGTGGCCGGGAGGGAGTAAAAATCCCATGATATTTCCCGTTCATGGGATTTTCCATGGTTATCGGTCTGCAAAAAACCGACCGGGGG
>SKQJ01000156.1 GCA_007119075.1 Bacteroidales bacterium
GGATGGCAAGGACCGTCGATCCGGGCTGTGTTTTTATCTCCCTTTTATTGTTGACCGAAACGGTTACTTCCCCGGAAGGGGTGAGCTTTGATCTGGCAAAAAGCAATACGCCTACCAGTGAAAGTATTACAACAAAAAAAACAATGACGCTGATTATAATAACCGACCACTGGATTGTCAATAAGATCATATAGAAAACTTTATAATTAATTGAATCTTTTAGCCCGGGCCTAAAGCGCAATACCCATGAAGCTCATAAATGCAATTCCCATCAGCCCTGTAACAATAAAGGTTATGCCAAGTCCGCGCAACGGTCCGGGTACGTTCGAATACCTGATCTTTTCACGAATGGCCGCAATTCCAACGATGGCGAGGTAAAATCCCACTCCCGACCCGAGTCCGAAAGAGGTGGCCTGGGCAATGTTTGCATACTCCCTTTCCTGCATGAAGAGGGAGCCACCCAGTATCGCACAGTTAACGGCTATAAGCGGCAAAAAGATCCCCAGGGATGAATAAAGGGCCGGCACAAATTTCTCAATGATCATCTCCACGAGCTGGACCATAGCAGCAATTACGGCGATAAACAGGATAAAACTCAGGAAGCTCAGGTCGACATTTGCAAAATTCTCACCCAGCCACACCATCGCGCCGTCGGCCAGGAAGTAATTCTGGATAAGGAAGTTCACCGGCACGGTGAACCCCAGCACAAAAACAACCGCAATACCGAGCCCGTTTGCCGTACTTACCGTCCTCGATACCGCCAGATAGGAACACATGCCCAGGAAATAGGCAAAAACCATATTGTCGATAAAGATCGACCTCACAAATATGTTGGTTAATTCATCCATAGTTTCAGATTATTGGTTTTCAATCAGCTTGCGGTTCCTTGTTCTCTGAACCCAGATAATTACACCAACGGTAATAAGTGCCATTGGCGGAAGTATCATAAACCCATTATCCTGATAACCGAAATTATAGACTCCGAGTGTCTCCATTACCGGGTAGCCCCATAGATTTCCCGATCCCAAAAACTCTCTGAAAAATGCTACCACGATAAGTATCCAGCCGTAACCTGCAGCATTTCCCAAGCCGTCAAGAAATGCCGGCCATGGTTTGTTGCTGAGGGCAAAGGCTTCAAGCCGGCCCATTATTATGCAGTTGGTGATGATCAATCCGACAAAAACAGATAATTGTCTGCTCACATCATATAAAAACGCCTTTAGAACCTGGTCGACCAGGATCACAAGCGAGGCTATCACGACAAGCTGTACGATTATACGTATACGATTAGGTATGGTATTCCTGAGCAGCGATATGATCACATTTGCAATACCCATCACCGCAACTACGGCAACCGCGAGAACAACAGCCGGTTCAAGCATTGTGGTCACCGCCAGGGCTGAACATATCCCAAGCACCTGCACGGTGATGGGATTCTCATCATTGAGCGGCGTGCTCAACAATTTCATATTTTTACCTGAAAACAAAGGATCTCTCTCTGATTTACTCATGATTCCTGGTTTTTTTGTTTTCTGAAATATTCAACATAGGCACCCAGGGTATCCCGCAGCATAGCATCCACCCCGTTGCCGGTAATTGTGCCTCCCGAAACACCGTCTACCCGGTGTTCGTTGAGTGGTACTCCGCCGCCGGGTTTGACAACCCTGATGGAAACAAATTCACCGTCTTCATCAAACAGCCTTTTTCCCTTGAACTGGTTCTCGAAAGCAGGCATGCTGATCTCTGCCCCGAGTCCCGGGGTTTCACCTTCATGGTCGAAAATAACCCCGAATATCGTATTATAATCATTCTCCAGGGCCACATATCCGAATACAGGCCCCCATAATCCCCTTCCGTAGACGGGAATAATAAAATATTCGTTTTCTTCATCCCTGCCCACGAAGATGGGCAGATTTCTCTCCTCAACCGGTTTCCTGTTCTCTTCCCGGACCCTGACCTCAAATGCATCAATGTTTTCCTGGATCTCTCCAAGATGATTGATCACATAACTGTCGACGATATATCTTTCCCATTCCTCATCAATATAAGCCACGCGGTTCTCAGCCGCTGCAACCATTTCAGCCTTTTCAATCGATCTGAGTATATCCAGTTTCCTGGCCATTTCAATATTCAGGTCCTGATAAGGCTTCAAAATTGTGGCCACGGCAGAAAGCACTGCTGCCACAATGATCACCATTGCAGAAGCATAAATGAAAATATAGGTATTGCTGTCCTTCATTGCGAATTATTTTATTGATTCGTCGCAGCTGCCCTTTTCAGCCGGCGCCTGATATTGGCCTGCATCACGTTATGGTCTATGAGCGGCGCGAAAACATTCATGAACAAAATGGCAAGCATCATGCCTTCCGGGAAGGCTGGATTCAATACCCTTATCAGTATTGCAAGAAAGCCAATCATGAAACCAAAAATATACTTGCCTGTCGATGTCTGGGTCGCAGTTACCGGGTCGGTCGCCATGTATACCGCGCCAAATGCAAAACCGCCCATAATGAGATGCTCCCACGCCGGAACCTCCATAAAGGGATTTACGGCAAAAATATTCAATATCAGACCCATAACAAGCCCGCCAGCGAAAACAGAAGCTATAATCCTCATACTTCCCACACCGGTAATCCAAAGGATCAGAGCGCCCAAAAGCACAGCAACCGTCGATGTTTCGCCAATCGATCCGGGTATGAAACCCAGGAACATATCGAGCGACCGCGGAATGGATTCAATATCGCCCATGGCAGCATTTGCCAGCGGGGTTGCTCCTGAAAATCCATCCACCACACCTTCCCCGTTCATAAGTCCCGCAGTCCATACATCATCGCCCGACATGTAGATCGGGTAAGCAAAAAACAAAAATGCCCTGGCCGTAAGGGCAGGATTGAGGATATTCATTCCCGTGCCGCCAAATGCCTCCTTACCAATTATAACGGCGAAAACTGTGGCAACCGAAACCATCCAGAGGGGGACATCTACGGGCATAATAAGAGGGATCAGCATTCCGGTGACAAGAAACCCCTCATTAACCTCGTGTCCCCGTATCTGGGCAAAAACAAATTCAACTGCAAGTCCGCTGACATAGGAGACAATGATTATGGGCAGTACCCTGAGGAAGCCGAACCAGAAATTATCCCAGAAGCCTGCCTCAATCCCGAATGCAATGTGGTGCTGGTAACCGGTGTTCCACATTCCGAACAAAAGCGTGGGGATCATGGCTACGACTACGATAATCATTGTCCTTTTCATATCGATCGGATCGCGTACATGCGATCCTCGTTCGGTAACCCTGTCGGGAACGAACAAAAAGGTCTCAAAAGCGTCGAAAGTAGAATGCAGTTTTTCTAATCGCCCGCCTTTTTGAAAATGAGGCTTAACTTTATCCAGTTGTTTCCTGAGTAACTTCACGTTATTATTAGTTTATTTATATACAACGGATTCAACTTGTTTCCTTGATCAGCAGATTAAGGCCATTGCGCAGAATAGACTGGATCTCCATCTTGGATGGACAAATATATTCACATAGCGCGAGGTCTTCCTCTATGACCTCGTATATTCCGAGATTTTCCATCTTGTCAATATCCTCAACCATTATGGCTTTTATCAGCTCAATTGGAATAATATCCATGGGAAGGACCTTCTCATACTGGCCGGTCATCACAAAAGCCCTGGGCCCGCCATTGTAATTTGTGTCCATGGTATACCTGTTCCCCTTGCGGAGAGACGACAAAAAGGTCCGGGAAGCACTGAACCTGTCAAAACCGGGATCGGCCCAGCCCAAAAACCGGTAATGCTTTCCTTCGGGCAGCACGGTGATCTGCGAGTCAAAAAAACCGAGAAAACCGTCGGCCGGTATCCTGCTCCCGGTAAGCGCATTTCCGCTGATATAGCGCAGACTGCCCTCCTTTACATTTTCCTTCAGAAGGGGGGCAACCGAGGCTCCCGCCATGGAGCTGTAATAACGCGGATTAATAACCTCGGATCCGGTAACTGCAACTATCCTGGAAAAATCGACTTTTCCGTCGAGAAACAGCCGCCCTATTATCAGCACGTCCTGCGGATTTATGTGCCATACCGTGCCGTTCTTGTGGATTGGGTCAATATGGTGGATCTGTATGCCCGGGTTTCCTGCCGGATGGGGACCAGAAAAAGAGTTCAGCTGCACGCCCCGGGTACTATTGTATACTTCCGGCACTGGTTTGTCGGCGCTTACATTCAAATGTATTTTGCCGTCGGTCAATTTTCCAATTGCGTCGATCCCGGCCTGGAAAACCGGGGCTGTCTCTTCGAGCACGAATCCATAATCGGGCGCCAGGGGAGCGGAATCAAAACCGGAAATAAAAATCGAACGCGGCTTATCAGCCGGTTTGGGAATAATCCCGTATGGCCTCTGCTTGATCAGGGGCCATAAGCCAGCTTTAAGCAGGCGACGCGCAACTTCATCACGGCTGAGCTTGCCAGGATCCGATTTTTCAAATTCCTCATAGATGATCTTATCATCCCTCTTAACGACAACCTCCAGCAATTTCCTGCGTTCTCCCCTGTTGACCGCAACAATCCGTCCGCTGACAGGTGAGGTGAAAACGACATCCGGATTGAATTTGTCGAAAAACAGAGGGGTACCTGCCTTGACAATATCATCTGCCCTGACCATCATCTTGGGCCTTATCCCCTTGAAATCAACTGGTTTTAAGGCAAATTTGGCGGGCAGCCCGGGTTTGACAAGCTCCTTTGCCGCTTCACCCTTTAAAGGAATATCAAGACCTCTTTTAAGCTTAATTACTTTTGCCATTCTTTTATTGCTGAAAATTTCCGTAAAAGCAACAAATTTAAATCATTTATAAATAAATCA
>SKQJ01000082.1 GCA_007119075.1 Bacteroidales bacterium
GGGCGAGCTTTTTCATTCGCTGGCGGGCCTGCTTAAACAGCGCGGGATCCCTTTCCAGCATGTTCCCGTTGAAAAGCTCAACCGGATAAGCAGGATAAACCACCAGGGTGTTATCGCAATGATCTCGGCCATCACCTATCATAATCTTGAAGAGGTGGTCACATCGCTTTATGAAAGCGGCGAAACTCCCCTTATACTTGTGCTCGACAGCGTTACCGACGTGGGCAATTTCGGCGCCATTGCAAGGACGGCGGAATGCGGCGGGGTGCATGCCCTGCTGATCCCTTCCAGGGGCGGGGCGCCGGCGGGCCCTGACGCGATGAAAGCATCGGCCGGAGCCCTGAATACAATACCCGTGTGCCGGGCGGATAAGCTTGCTGACAGCGTGGAATACATGAAGAACAGCGGACTCAGGATCGTGGCGGCATCGGAAAAGGACGGCATTCTATACCACCGGGCAGAGCTTACAGGGCCGTCCGCTTTAATTATGGGATCGGAGGACCGGGGCATCTCCCCTGCCCTGCTTGCCCTTTCGGATCTCAGGATCAGGATACCGGTGACCGGCAATATCGGCTCGCTGAACGTTTCCGCGGCAGCGTCGGTCCTTGTATACGAGTTCCTGAGGCAAAGGACTAATCGCGGACAAGGCTCCTGAAATAAATTTTGAAAATTAGTTTGAAAGCGAAATGTTCCTGAGGCAAAGGACTAATCGCGGACAAGGCTCCTGAAATCATCGCCGCTGGGATTCTGGAACACCCTTAGCCCGAATTCAGGCACTACCGAAAGTATATGGTCGAATATGTCGGCCTGTATCCCTTCATATACGGGCCAGGCCTGTTCGGCGCTGAATACGTATATCTGGATAGGGATACCGGTGGGACCGGGCTCCAGGTGGCGCACCAGGAAAGTCATATCCTGCCTGATTTTCGGATGATTTCTCAGGTAAAGCTCCACATACTTGCGGAAAACCCCGATGTTGGTCTGCCGACGCTTGTTGACCACCACGGTATCGTCAATTCCGTAGGCCTCGTTGTGTTTGCTCATCTCTTCCTCCTTTGCGTCAATGTAGGAGGAGAGGATCCGGATATTCCTGAACTTCTCAATCATTTCGGGAGTGCAGAAACTGACGCTTTTAAGATCGATATTTATTGATCGCATTATCCGCCGGCCACCCGATTCGGTCATTCCGCGCCAGTTGTAGAACGATTCCGACACCAGGGCATAGGTGGGAACAGTGGTAATGGTCTGATCCCAGTTCCTCACCTTCACTGTATTCAGGGTGATTTCAATTACCGATCCGTCGGCATTATGGGCAGGCATTTCGATCCAGTCGCCGATCCTTACCATATCATTGGCAGAAAGCTGGATGCTGGCAACAAAACCGAGTATGGTATCCTTAAAGACCAGCAGGAGCACTGCCGCGACGGCGCCCAGACCGGTCAGGAAATAAATGGGCGATTCACCAAGGATCACCGAAAGGATCAGGATCGCACCGACAAAATAGACTATTATCTTTCCTACCTGCACATACCCCCTGATGCTTACATCCATTGATACCGGAAAGGTCTTATAGACTTCGTGCAGCACATTGAACAGTGAGTCTATTACAAGCACCGCAAGTACGATCATGACAATTGAGATCACTGCCTGGATGAATTCCACAGTCTCCGGATAGGCTTCAAGTGCAGCCGGCACCGTATAATATATCACCAGGGCGGGTGCATAGTTGGCCAGCCGGTCGAGCAGCTTATGGGAAAGCAGAAGGTCGTCCCACAGGGTCTTGCTTTTTTTTATCCATTTCCTGATATAGGCAAGAAGCAGCCTCCGGGTAACAAAATTTGCCAGCCAGGCCAGCAGTATAATCAGCGCAATAACCGCAAATGTCCTCAGCAGGTCTGCATACTGTTCCGGCAGACCGGCTGACAGCAGCAGGTTCTGAATTATTTCGCCGATACGGGTAAGATCCGTTGATTCCCTGATAGATAAAAACATAATGTGTGAAAGGATTTTAAATTATGTTTGCAAAAATAGCCTATACAGGATATTTATAAAGGGTTTTGTTCAATTTTTTCGGCCGGCCTGCAATTTCAAAAAATTAATGTTTTACTTCGCTTCCCGGAATTCCTGTAAGTTTTTATGCGTGGTTACCAGAAATTTTGATTCAATATTTTGGGGAATACCTGATTTTTCTTACGTTTGGGAACAAATTCATTTGATTGGCAAATAATCCTGAAGTGGCGAAGCATTCAGATAAATCCATTCTTGTTGGTATTAAGAACAGAAAAGACAGTACTCTGGAATATCTGTATAAAGAATACTACCCTCAGGTACAGCGTGTTGTAAATAAACATGGCGGAGATGAACAGGATGCCAGAGACCTTTTCCAGGAAGCGCTGATTATCATATTCAATAAGCTAAATGACAACAGTCTTGTAATCAAGACTTCGTTTCACAATTATTTTATAGTTCTCTGCAGATTTATCTGGTTCCGGCAGAACAATATAAATAACGATAATGACAGTGCCGGCGAAACGGAGCATGAATCACAGTCCGTCGACACTTCTGCCGGTCAGCTTAACGATATTCCCACCGAAACCGTATACAGGGAACTGCAGACGAATCTGTACGAAAAGATCTACCAGCGGCACTACCGCAAGCTCGGGGGAGACTGTAAAACGGTGCTGAAGATGTTTTTCAAAAAAAGAACGTTCAGGGAAATAGCCGACAGGATGAACTATGCGAATGAAGACTATGCACGGAGAAAAAAATACCTCTGCATGCAGCAGCTTATGAAAATGGTCAGCAATGATCCCGAGTTTATCGAACTGAAAAAAAACGGCAGCAGTCATGAATCGGATTAACCTGGCGCCGTAATTCATGCACTTTGCTGCTTCCCTCTCCGGTGACCGCGCCACACAATGGCAACCATTATCATGGTAAGGAAACCAAATGTGAGACCGGGGTAAAATTTCCTGTGGGTCCTGAATATCTCATCGGGATTTCCGATGCACATATAGGCACCCCAGAAATATGGATGGGCCCTGAGCATATCGGTGCTTTCAAGGAAATCGAGGCGGGCCTGCCTGAGGGCATCGTCCTTCCTGTATCCCTTCAGCAGATACTGATAAAACGAGATCATTATCTCGGCGCCGGATTTGTCTTCGATTTCCCAGTTGGTCATAACTATCGACGGAACACCCGCGTACATGAAACCGCGGGCAAGGCTCATAACTCCTTCGCCCCTTCTCATGGTCCCGTATCCGCTCCTGCAGGAGCTGAGAACGGCAAGGCAGGCGCTCAGTCTGAGATTATATATTTCATAGGTATTGAGAAACCCGTCTTCCAGATCATCCTGCGGTTCGGAAAACACCAGTTTTGAAAACATCGGGTTGCTGTCATCCAGCAGCGTGTGCATGGCCAGGTGAAGCACCTGGAATTCGTGAGCCCTTTGCTTGAAATTATATTCGGTGGCCTGCTCATCCAGCAGCACCTTGCCATCCATCATTTCGGCTATCCTGACAGCTTCTTCCCTCGCACCGGGAAGAGGCGTGAGCCGGTCACGGTAATACTGCCGGCTGTTCATGGCATCGATTGCAGGCATTTCGGCAAATTCATACCTGGGAGCCATGGCAAGCATGCCCGCGGCCGCCCTGGGCGTCTTGTTCCTGCTTTCCTGCCACAGGGTGGCGGAATAATTATAGGAAACCGAAAAATCCTTTAGAAGATACCGCATATCCTTATAATTGCTCCTGCCCGGCGGGGGATCGGCCGACAAGAGCAATTCAAAAGGCACATATGACAGAGGCCCGTCAGGCACGATAATTAGACGCCTGTCTTTTATCTCGAAAACAACCGGCTCTACCAAAAGGCTATAAAGATAGCGTGAGGAGGCCGTAAAAGTCAACATATCCTCCCTTACCCTGCGGTCAAGGTTCCCGCTGTTGAGTATCTCCAGCAGGGCCTCGAGCTGCCGGATCGTCGTGCCTGACGATTCGATACGGAAAAGTTTCGCCCGCCGGCTGGTTATCGTGAAAATATAGACCAGGGAATCGGCATAAACATAGGAGACCAGGGCATCACGGGATCCCACCCCCTGCATTATATCGCTTATCGACGATACCCGGTGATTGTATTTAAGGTCATAATAGCCGGGGTACTCCTCTTCAAGACGGCTTATCAGCTGACGAAGCTCAAGCTCAAGGGAAAAGACCCGTCCCTGCCAGAAAGCGATCCTGGAGGTATCGGCTTCAACATTCCGCTGCTCTTCGTAAATCATTTCGCGGAATGCCGCAATGCTTCTTTTCAGGCTGTGTTCCTGCTCCAGCAGCTCATCGGGGACTCCGCCGAACGACCTGGCCTCGACATCCCTGATGGAGGCCAGAAGGCTGGCCGCCTTGCTTCTTTCGGAAAAACCGAAAGCCTCTTCGAGATAGGCATTGTTGCCGGTCAGCTCGTAGAGCTTCCAGGCGACATTGATAGCCTGCATATAGGTCTCATGCTCGCTCTCCGACAGCAGTATCTGGCTGTCTTCTGTATAATGTCCCATCCGGATCCTTTCTATAATTTTCATTGCCAGCCGGTAGGTCGCCAGACTGGTTTCAAGTCCGGACCTCACGCCGGTGGGGGCCGACAGCAGGTAGAGCGACCATGCCTTGTGCTTGAGGCTGGCAAGAAGGTAATCGAGCGAATAAACCTCCTCATCTGGATCCGGGTTATGGGCAATGTCATTCGAGCCGAACGACATGCTGTTTGCAATAAGCGATCTTTGCTGGTATTCGAGTGCCGCCGGGTAGTTTCCGGCCAGCTCATGATAATGGCCTATATTCATGTA
>SKQJ01000107.1 GCA_007119075.1 Bacteroidales bacterium
GGTCATTTTAAATGGGGCCAACATCAGGCATTACAACAAAAGGGATAGAGAAACCGTGAGCAAAGCATTAAAAAATATCATCCTGTTGTCAATCGGGGTCATGTTCCTGATCTCCGCCACAGGTGTATACCTCACAATTCATCACTGCAACTCGGAAGACACCACTGCATTGTTCTTTTTCACCCCCCTGACGGAGGAGCCCTGCGAACATCACCAAAAAGGCTGCAATTCCGGAAATTCATGTGACAAGTGGAGCAGCACATGCGATGGCAATCATTGTGACGACGGCCCGCCCCTGTCAGAAATACCTCCCTGTTGCTCCGATACTGTATTTTATATCACGGTTGATGACGATTTTGTAAGGGCAGAGAGTCCGGAAACGCAAGTAATCAACTTTGCCCTTAACCCCTCTTCCGGATACGATCTGGCTGAAACAACCTGCAATTTCCACAATATTCAGATTCCCTGCGTTACACAGCCACCCGGTATGCTGCATGGAAAACTTCTTGCCTTTTCCAACCGTCAGCTTCTTTTATGATCCTTTTTTTCTTTGAACGGCTCCCGGTGTTATCCCGCCGGGCGGGACAATAATTTTGTATCACCTAAGAAAAAAGGACCATGCCTGTAAAATTTCTGATATCATTACTTATTCCTGTCATTGTGTTTTCTGCCAGCATACTGGCACAGGAACATCACGGCCACAGAGGGCAACATCGCCATGAACATCTGACAGGCGTGGTAAGGGCCACGGTGGAAAATAACGGCATACGGGAAATTCAGTCTCTTCCCTATGCAACTTTGCACTGGGCCGGGACCACCATTGGCGTCACTACAGACGAGAACGGCAATTTTGACCTGCACAAGCCAAATTCAGACGACATCCTGCAGCTTGTGGTGAGCTATACGGGTTTCTCCGCCGACACAATTCCGGTGCCTCCGGGCAAAACAACTATTGAGATACTTCTCACAGAAAATGTTCAGCTTGAAGAAGTAACGGTGCGCCGCAGGATGGGGGGCAGCTATATCTCAACCGTACAGCCGGCCAAGACCGAGATTATTACGACTCACGGACTGCAGGCCCTGGCCTGCTGCAACCTTTCGGAAAGCTTTGAAAACAGCGCCACGGTCGATGTCGGGTTTTCCGATGCTGTCTCAGGCGCCAAACGGATCCAGATGCTCGGACTGGCAGGCGTCTATTCCCAGCTTATGTTTGAGAACCTGCCCGGGATAAGGGGATTGTCCTCTACCTACGGACTGACTTACGTGCCGGGTACGTGGATGGAATCGATCCAGATCTCCAAGGGCAGCTCATCGGTACTCCAGGGGTATGAATCAACTACCGGACAGATCAACATCGAATACAAGAAGCCACAAAGATCCGAGATCCTTTTTCTGAATCTTTTTGCCAATTCCGAAGGCCGGCTCGAGGCAAATATGAATTCTGCAGTGGATCTGGGAGATTCCTGGAGCACCATGCTGCTCGGACATGTTTCGACCCAGCAGCTTGAAATTGATCATAATGGCAACACCTTCCTTGACGTGCCCCTGGGCACACAGGTTAACTTTATGAACCGATGGAACCATGAACTGGAAGACAGGCGCCACGTTCAATTCGGAATTCATGTATTGAGCGATAACAGGTACGGCGGACAGACATTTTTTGACAGGCAGACGGACAGGGGAACTACCAATGCCTGGGGCATGGAATCAATAACCACCCGGCTGCAGGGATTTCTGAAAGCCGGTTTCTACCTCCCAAACACCCTGCAGTCGAGCGTCGGGTTTATGGCAGTGGGCACCTGGTATGACCAGGATTCATATTACGGGCTGAATAATTACACCGGGGAACAGAAAAGCCTTTACACCAACCTGGTTTACCAGTCCATTTTAGGAAATACCAATCACAGGATCAATACCGGGGTGAGCTATTCGCTTGACAGCTACGATGAACGGTTCAATACCGGTTTGATGAGCCGCACCGAGTCGGTGCCGGGAGTTTTTGGAGAATATACTTATTCCTGGCCCGATATTTTCACTCTGATACTCGGGTTGAGGGCCGATCACCACAACCTGCATGACTGGTTTGTGACGCCCCGCATGCATTTCCGCTATCATGCAAATGATAACGGAACCCTCAGGGGATCGATCGGCAAAGGATTCCGCACCGCCAATGTTTTTGCCGAACATACCGCCATTATGGCCAGCTCCAGGCAGGTTATCTTCACCGAAGAATTCAGGGCCGAAGAAGCCTGGAACTATGGCATCAACTATACGCATGCATTTCCCCTTGCCGGGGAAAGAAACGTCACTGTAAGTGCCGATTTGTACAGGACAGACTTCATAAACCAGGTTATTGCCGATATGGACCAGAGCAGTGCCAGGATCGTATTTTACAACCTCGATGGAAAGTCTTTTTCAAATTCTTTCCAGACCGATATTACCCTGGAAGCATCTGACGGGTTTGAGATATTCGCCGCCTACAGGCTTGATGATGTCAGAACGACCATAAACGGGAACCTGGTGGAAAGTCCGCTGATCAGCCGGCATAAGGGACTGCTGACCTTTTCTTATTCGACCCGTTTTGAAAGATGGAGATTCGACATGACCAACCAGTTCAACGGGCGCAAGCGCATTCCCGACACAAGCGGCAGCATCGAGCAATACCGGCTGCCGGAATATTCACCGGCCTATTATATTTTGCACGCACAGATTACCCGGAAGTACCGTAATATGGACCTGTATTTCGGGGGCGAGAATCTTACCAACTTCAAACAGAACAACCCGATAATTGCATTTGACGATCCCTTCGGCAGCCACTTCGATTCCTCGATGGTCTGGGGACCGTTTATGGGGCGCATGTTTTATGCGGGCATAAGATATACTTTTAACTAAACAATTAATTCACAAATTTGATAACCATACTTTATTCCAATGAAGCCAATGATAAGATTATTTTCTATAGCAATCCTTTTGATGGTTTTTTCTTCACCTTCTTATTCCCAGCGGCGGAATGCTTCGGAGGTAGAAATCAAAACCTCTGCGCAGTGTCCTATGTGCAAGGAATCAATTGAGAGAACCCTCACCTTCGAACGGGGAGTGAGGCATGCCCTCCTTGATATGGAAACAAAAAAAGTGACAGTCAGGTATAACAGCCGCCGTACGGATCCTGACAAACTCCGGAAAGCCATCACCCGTCTGGGTTATGATGCCGACAACAAGGAGGGAGATCCCGAAGCCTATGCCGAATTGCCAGGATGCTGCAAAAAACCGGATGATCCCGATCACTTCTCTCATTGATCCTGCGTGAATTTTTCAGGCTCCATTAACCGGATGTTATCATAAGCCCTCCCACCAGGGAAATTCACTGACAGCCTGCCCTGAACTGACATTTTTACTCAAGGGTTAACTGAAGGCGGCCCGGGTGCAAAAATTTTACCAGTCACCCGGAATAACCTGCATGAGCATCCCCGGAATTTTTCGTAGATTCGTGGTGCAAATAATTCACCGATGACGGATACTATAAACTGGGGCATCATAGGTTGCGGCAATGTGACCGAGGTAAAAAGCGGCCCTGCTTTCAATAAAATCAAAGGCTCAAGGCTCCTGGCAGTCATGAGGCGCGATGCCGGTAAGGCAAGGGACTATGCCCGGCGTCATAATGTTCCATTATGGTATGACGATGCCGCAAAACTGATCGGGAATCCGGACATCAACGCAATTTACGTAGCCACGCCACCGGGCTCCCATGCACAATACGCAATCAGTGCAATGCAGGAAGGCAAGCCCGTCTATGTGGAAAAACCAATGGCTTTGAATTACCGCGAATGTCTGGAAATGATAAAAGTGTCAGAACAAACAGGAATACCGCTATTCGTAGCCTATTACAGGAGAATGCTGCCCGGGTTTCTGAAGGTGAAGGAGCTTATTGGTACAGGCAACATAGGAAAGCCGGGATTCTTTTCAATCCGGTTTTTCAGGCCTCCCTTGCCTGAAGATACCAAAAAACCGCTCCCCTGGCGGGTAATCCCCCGGATGTCCGGCGGAGGCTATGTATTCGACATGGGAAGTCATCAGCTTGATTTTATCGATTACGTTCTTGGACCGATCGAACAGGTTTCCTCTCTGGCATTTAACCAGGGCAGGCTCTATGAACCGGAAGATTTCATATCCGCCGGGTTCAGGGGAAAAGACGGCATAGGCGGCAATGCCGTATGGAGTTTCTCATCTCCCGGTCATCTCAGGGAGGATAGCATTGAAATTACGGGCGACAAAGGGAAAATTGAATTTTCATGTTTTGATTTCACCAAAATTAAGCTTACTACGGAAAACGAAACTGTTTTCCATGAAAATCCGCGCCCGGAGCATGTACAGCAATTCCTGATAGAATCGATTGTTTCCGAGCTGCATGGAAAAGGGAAGTGTCCAAGCACCGGCATTACTGCCGCTCGCACCTCCAGGATACTTGACGAAATTACAGCAGGAAAGGGATCCGTCTGACCATTTGCTGACTCCGGGCTAACTCCCCGGGCATTTAAAAGAGTCAGCCAGATAATGGCAACCTCCGCTATATCTGAATATTAATTAATTTTTTGCCACATTTTGCAAAGAAAGGTTTTTTAACTTAACAAAAAATTAAATTTGCTGTTCTTTATTTCAGGAATCGGTCTTACTAAATATTTTTATTATTCACGCCAATGCAGTATGGCATTTTATCATATGTGTATATTACAATATATCAAAAATTTCTTTGATAATAACCTTTTTGATTTGCCTGAAAGTTTATAAAATATTAACCTCTGTAATATCAAATATTGAAC
>SKQJ01000207.1 GCA_007119075.1 Bacteroidales bacterium
AACATTTTTGCCGGTACTGACATAAAATGTATCAACAGCGTTCGTAATTATACGAACAGATTAACAGAATATCATGGATTGGAGAATAGAGATTAAAAAACTCTGGTGGATCGGTTTCATTTTCATACTGGCATATTATATGCCTCTTGAAATGGCGCGATTCCAGGAAGCCGTGGCAGCAACGCTTGACCTTGTCCGCTGGTACGCCCGGGAACATGTCATCCTGTGCCTTTTGCCTGCGTTTTTTATAGCAGGTGTCATAGCCGTTTTCATAAGCCAGGGCTCTGTGCTCAAATATTTTGGTGCCCGTGCAAACAAGTTCCTGGCCTATAGCGTGGCTTCCGTTTCAGGGACCGTACTGGCGGTATGCTCCTGCACGATCCTTCCGCTGTTTTCAAGCATTCATAAGAGGGGAGCAGGACTTGGGCCGGCCGTTGCATTTCTCTATTCCGGCCCGGCTATAAATATTCTTGCCATAATCCTGACAGCAAGGATCCTGGGATGGGAAATCGGAGTGGCCCGGGTAATCGGCGCTGTGGTTTTTGCCATTGTAATCGGGTTATTAATGGGCCTGTTCTTCCGGAAGGAGGAAAAGCTCAAGGAGGAAGCACAGATGAATATCGTTGCCCCGCCGGAAAAGAGGCCCCTCTGGCAAACCTCGCTTCACTTTTTCACCCTTGTTCTTATCCTGGTTTTTGCCAACTGGGGAGCTCCCGGTGCAGGTACTGAGAGCGGATGGTGGTATTTTATCTGGGCAAACAAATGGTATATAACCGGGTTCTTCGGACTGGTGCTTGCTTATTCGCTCATCAGGGTGCTTAAGATAGCCTGGTGGAAAGTAGCCCTGTCCGTATTTGCCGTGTTGCTTTCTTCATTGATGTTTCCCGGGGCAATGATCCCCTTTATCATAGCAATTGCAGCACTGGCAGCAATAACCCTGAGCAGTCACGAGGAAAACCGGGAATGGACAATAGCCTCATGGGATTTTGCCAAGCAGATCGTGCCGCTGCTTGCAATCGGCGTGGTAATTGCAGGCTTTCTCCTGGGCTCGACCCATGGCGACACCCAGCTTGCGGGAATAATTCCCGATCACTGGATCGGTTCGCTTGTGGGTGGAAACAGTCTGCAGAGCAATCTCTTCGCTTCCTTCGTCGGAGCATTTATGTATTTTGCTACTCTCACCGAAGTACCGATCCTTCAGGGCCTTATAAATTCAGGTATGGGACACGGACCAGCCCTGGCTCTCCTGCTTGCGGGCCCGTCATTATCGCTGCCTAACATGCTGGTGATCCACAGTGTGATCGGGGCCAAAAAAACCGCCGTATTTGTTGGGCTGGTAATAGTAATGGCAACGATCAGCGGACTGATTTACGGCTCGATCGCCACGGGATAATCCGTAATCGGGTATCCCCGGTTTTCTTGCAGAATATTCACCTCCGTCTTTCATTTCGGAAATTCGCGCCGTCCCCGCGAGACCGAATCTTTTCCGGCAACAGCATTCACCGTGACATCCGTGACATCCGTGACAAAATAACAGGGAGCAAATAATAATGGGTATTGGCCGTTCCATATTTGACGTCAATTAGTACCTTTATATCATATTTGAAAAAGAAAGAGATGTTTTCACCCGTCAGATCAAAATCAAAACTGACAGAAAACTGCTTAAATAAAGATTTACCCCTTTACTGGTGATTAAAAACTTTATAAATCCGGGAAAAATGAAACAATGGTACGAGCAGATGTTCGAAGACTACGGCGAAAAATATGACCAGGAAGGTTTTACACAGGGAACACAGGGTGAATGTGATTTCATCGAAAAAGAAATAGATTTCAACAAAAACCTCAGGATGCTGGATATCGGATGCGGAACCGGGCGGCATTCAATTGAACTTACCCGTCGCGGTTATATTGTCACCGGCATTGACTTGTCCGCACGGCAGCTTGAAATTGCCCGGAAAAAAGCTTTAAAAGAGGATCTCGAGATCAGTTTCAAGAGAATGGATGCCAGGAATCTGGAATTCAATAATGAGTTTGACCTTGCCATCATGCTTTGCGAGGGAGGCTTTTCTCTTATGGAAACCGATGAAATGAATTACAGGATACTGCAGAATGCCTTCCGTGCGCTCGACACCGGTGGGAAATTCATTTTCACAACCCTCAACGGGCTTTTCCCCCTGTTTAATTCGATAAAGGATTTTACAGACAAAACCGCGGAGGAAGGAAATGCCAGGGCTGAATCAAGTAGTTTCGATCTGATGACGTTCAGGGACTATAATGTGACTTCGATTATAAATGAAGAGGGCAAAAAAATTGAATACCGGTGCAATGAAAGATATTACGTGCCACCTGAAATCACATGGCTGTTAAAAACTGCAGGCTTCAAAGACATAGCGATTTACGGGGCAAAACTTGGCGCGTTCAGCAGGGAAGACAGGCTGACGACCGGGGATTTCGAAATGCTTGTTCTCGCCCATAAATACTGAAGCCGAATTCTGTCAATTGTTTAAGGGAGTCCTCCCTAATCCTCTCTCTGAATTACTTCTCCGGTCATTCTGAATAGACTATTACTGTTTTTACTGCAATTGGAAGAAGCTATCACCGTCCTTCGTATCATGTGAGGCCGGGGCATCAGGCGGAATTCGACCCTTATTGTATCCGTCAGGCCGGGCATTACAGGTTCTTTGGGCCAGTATGTCACTCTTGTGCCGCAGCAGGCCCTTACATTGGTCAACACAAGGGGAGCGTTACCGGTATTTTTAAAAACAATCGGCAGCCTGGTTTCGGGAAGATCATCTGTATAAACCTTACCATAATCATGTACGGGTTTCTCATAGGTTAATACCGGTCCCTTGTTTTCCTGAGAAATTAAAAGAAAAGATAAAAGAACCAATAAGGCTGACGTAATAAAAGTTTTTTTCATGACAGGGTTTTAAATCTAAAATATTCCGGAAAAACTTTTTCACTATTTTGTTCGTAATATTACGAACTATTTGATTAAATATTGTCCTTTTTCAGCGAAAAATGCTGGATATCCATGTGCAAATTTTATATTTGCGTAGTGATGACCTGGGTCCTGTAATCAAAATTCTGAACCCCTGCTGCGGCCCTACAAAATTCTATAATCTGGCGCCCGAATAGTTAAGATATGTGGTACTCTTTCATCATATTAAAATTCTCACCTGGAATAATTTTCCTTTTAATAGCCGGGCAGCTGTTTGGTCAGGAAATCACAGGAATGACTTCCCTGGAATTTTACAAGCAGTATGGCGACCGGTTGATTGACGGAAGCATATTGATAATTGATGGACGCACCGATACCATGTTTGCCGGCGAACGTATCGGTAATGCCGTAAATATCGATGCTGATGCCGATGACCTTGAAGAACGGCTTAAGCTGCACCTGGATCAGCCGGTCATTGTGGTTTACTGCACTACCATAAGGAGAACTACAGACATAGTAAATAAACTCCGTTGCGCCTATATTGGGAAAATAGTATTTATCACCGATGGTATCAGGGGCTGGAAGCAAAATGGCCTGCCAGTCAACATCGGGCTTCAATCAGGCTCTGATGAGGAATAAGCATCGTCTCCCTGCCTGATTGCCAGCCGCCGCACCCCGGTTAAAATTCCATATTTCTCATCCCGATTTCTTGCATAATATGAAGGCGTGATTAATGTTAAGGCCCGAGAGACGCGAGGAATATAATTGGGATTTTCCCAAAAAAATTCGACCTAAATGGAAATGACTTTGGAATTTTTGCAAATATTTTACCTTAAAATTTTAAAAAATTATTCGACGTAAAATTGCGTTATTTAAAATAATGACGTATTTTTGCGTCAGAACAATCCCGCTTCCGCGGAAGTACCAGGCCATCTTGATATGCAGGTCGGCAAACAATGATGGAGCTTTTGTCTCAACCCGAAAAAATAATTGTACTATGGCAACCAACAAGGGAGACTTATTTGAAAAGGACCTTCAGGAGAGGGCATCACTGTTTAAGGCACTCGCCCATCCTGCAAGGCTGGCTATACTGAAATATCTTTCAGAAATAAAGTCATGTATTTGCGGCGATATTTCCGGTGAGCTGCCCCTGAGCCGTACCACTGTTAACCAGCATCTCAAGGAGCTAAAAAAAGCAGGACTTATCTCGGGCACGGTTGCCGGGGTCAAAACCAATTATTGTATTAATCCGGCCAGGGTAGACTGGCTCGAAGAAAGCCTTTCCTCATTCGTTCGGGAGATAAAGACCGATTCTGGCTTTCTGGAAAGCGGAAAGGATTGTTGCTGATTAATTTTACCTGCATGACAATAGTTGAAAAGAGAAGCCCCTGATCAGCCGGGAACAGCCAAAATAAAATGAACGAATAATCCAATAGTTACCAAACATGAAAATACTGATCCTCTGTACCGGAAATTCCTGCCGCAGCCAGATGGCGCACGGCTTTATGGAATCATTCGACAAAAGGCTTGCTGTCAGTTCAGCCGGGACTGAGGCGGCAGGCCGCCTCAATGAAAAAGCGGTTGAAGTAATGAAAGATACAGGAATAGACATTAGCCACCACACCTCCGATCCGGTCGATAAATACCTTGATCAGGAGTGGGAATATGTGATAACCGTTTGCGGAGGGGCCAATGAAAATTGTCCTGTATTTATGGGAAAGGTCAAAAACCGTTTGCATATCGGGTTTGATGATCCTTCGCATGTTACCGGTACCGAAGCGTATATTCACAGCGAATTTATCCGGGTCAGGGAGGAGATCAGGGAAGGATTTTACAGACTATACAAGGAACAAATTGAGCCTGAACTCAACACGGC
>SKQJ01000241.1 GCA_007119075.1 Bacteroidales bacterium
GGGAAACCGGGCTGCTGGCAGGCTCTTTCGAAGGGCTCTACAGCCTGGCATGGGAACCGGGGAAGGAACCGGAGCTTCAGGACCGGATCCCCGGCGTTCCCGCTGCCACCATAGAGTGCATCCATTCATTCGGTGAGCGCGGACTGTTTGTCGGAACACGGGACAGGGGGCTGTTTCATTTGACCAGGGAGGATGACAGCTACAATGTCACAAACCTGGGCTACAGGTTCGGTTTCGGAAGCGCCAGGGTTCAATCGGTGCTTGTGGACGACCTCGACGATATATGGGTAAGCACGTGGGGTCGCGGCGTATTCCGGATCAGCGGCTATTTCAGCCAGGACCTGCCTGCCACCGTGCAAAGCTTCTCAATGATAAACGGCCTGGCGGCAAATTTCGTTCATTCGGTCTACCAGGACTCGGAAGGCAATTACTGGTTCCCTACATTTAACGGGCTATCGATGCTTTCCGACGAGTCATTCAGCTACTACAGGACGTTTGAAGAGCCTTTCGGCAGAAATGTGCTGGCCGTCTGGTCCGATCAGCGATATATTTGGCTGGGCGGCGAAAGCGGCCTTTTGAGGATCTCAAGGGAAGACAGGTCCTCGAGGGAATTTTACGGTACCGGGCGCGGGCTGCCTTTCGATATGGTTACCGCACTTGTTTCATGCAGCGCCGGCCATCTCTGGATAGGCACCCGAAGCAGCGGAATCTACAAGCTGGAAAAGGACGGCCGGAACGCCTATTCCTTTTTTGATTCTCCCAATTCGACCGATAACTCTATAAATGATCTTGTATATAACAACGGGGTTCTGAATGCTGCAACAAACAATGGCGTATTCGAATTTGACCTCAAAGAGGGGGAGGTTACCAGATATGGCACCCCCTGGCTTCCCCATAACCTGATCAGGGGGCTCCACGCAGACAGGGACGGTACGACATGGGTGGCTACAAGGTCCAACAGAATGGTCGATTCCAGAAGTTCCCGGGAAATAAGGGTATTGCAGGGAGAGATCGAATTTTCAGCAATAACCCGCGACCATGATGGCAGGCTCTGGGCCGCCACTTCGAGCGGCAACGGTGTTCTGATGGTTGCCCCCGACAGCATCGTGCAGATCATAACCGGCGACGGGCTCCATTCAAATTTCTGCTACAGCCTTGTCACCTGCAATGACGGATTCATATGGGTAGGCCACAGGCTCGGGGTAAGCAGGATAAACCCGCGCGATTATTCCGTACGCACTTTCGGAGCCGAAAGCGGCATAAGGGGCGATTTCAATCCGAATGCCGCCCACCTGGCATCCGACGGAACACTGCTTTTCGGCACCAGCGGGGGACTGGTTTCGTATGACCCCTCAAAGGCTAAAGTCTGCCATCCTCCAAGGGTCAGCATAACTTCCATGCTTATTTCCGACGAGGAGCACCAACTGAACGATGTCTCGCTTCCTTATGGCAGCTACAAGCTGAGGATAGAATTTATCGGCCTGAACTACACAGCTCCCGAAAAAGTCAGGTACCAGTATAAAATGGAAGGCCATGACCTTGACTGGTCGGATATTTCAGATCAGCGTTTTGCTTATTATTCAAGAATAGATGACGGTGATTTCGAGTTCCGCGTACGCGCCTACAATGCCGAAGGGGTGATTGGCGAATTGCATGCTCCGCTGGCCGTTTCGGTCGACAGGCCCATATGGAAAAAATGGTATTTTTTCCTTTTTGTAGCGCTTGGGGCCGGACTGACGCTCTTTCTGGCCTTCAAGATCAGGGAAAGAAACCTCAGGCTTGAAAAAGAACGCATTGAAAGGGAACTGGTCATCAGGACCAGGGAAGTCATCGAGCAAAAACGTGAGATAGAACATAAAAACAGGGACATCACCGACAGCATCAACTACGCACAGCGAATCCAGGTAAGCATTTTGCCCCCGGTTTCCAGGATCGAGGAAAGCTTTACCGAGTCCTTTGTGTTTTACCAGCCCAGGGACATAGTGAGCGGAGATTTTTACTGGTTTGACAGGGTGAACGAACACAAATTCCTTATAGTCTGCGCCGATTCCACTGGCCACGGGGTTCCCGGGGCATTCATGTCGATGATCGGCACCACTCTTATCAAGGATATCTGTATGCGGCCTGACGTAGGCTCGCCCTCCGAAGTTCTTGCAACGCTTGACCGGGAAATTACAAGCACGCTCAACCAGAATGTCGAGCCTTCCTTGAAATCGACCGATGGCATGGACATAACCGTTTGTGAATTCGACCTGAAAAGGAATTATCTCCGGTTTGCCTCCGCCATGCGCCCGATCATAATGTACCACAAGAAGGAGCTGATGTATATCAGGGGAAGCCGGAATTCGATCGGGGGTTATGCCACTCACGAAAAAGCCTTTGAAAATCAGGGTTTTCAGTTGCATCAGGGCGACATCATTTACCTTTTTTCCGATGGCTATCCTGATCAGTTCGGCGGTCCGCTGGGCAAGAAATTCAAAATGGTAAGGCTTAAAAACCTGCTGGCCGATATCTGCAGAAGGCCGATGAAGGAGCAGCATGAGCATGTCTGCAATAATTTTACTCTCTGGAAGGGAGAACATGAACAGGTTGACGATGTGCTGTTCATGGCAGTGAAGATTTGACCTTGTCCGTCGGCGGGAGATAAGTCCGCCGAAAAAAATCGGAAAACTTCCAAAGCCTATTTCCTTCTGAAATACAATTCCAGGGGAACTCCGGTAAAATCAAAGCTTTCCCTTATTTTGTTCTCCAGGTATCTTTTATAGGGAGCCCTGATGTATTGCGGCAGGTTGCAAAAAAAGGCAAAGGCAGGAGTAGCCGTGGGCAGCTGGGTGACGTAATTGATTTTGATGTACTTGCCTTTTACTGCCGGCGGATGAAACTGTTCTATAGCGCTTCGCACCACTTCGTTGAGCCTGGAAGTGGGAATTTTCTGCTTTCGCCGTTTATGTACCTCCATCGCAGTTTCAAGCGCCTTATGGATACGCTGCTTTGTGAGCGCCGAAACAAATATGACCGGGACATCCTCGAAGGGAGATATTCTCTCTTTGATGATTTCCTGAAATTCCTTGACCGATCCGGTTTCCTTCTCCACCAGGTCCCATTTGTTCACGAGTACCACAATCCCCTTCCTGTTCCTCACTGCGAGATTGAAAATATTTACATCCTGGCTTTCGATGCCCCGGGTTGCATCGATCATCACAAAGCAGACATCGCACATTTCTATTGCCCTGACCGACCTCATGATCGAATAGAATTCAATGTTCTCCATAGCCTTGCCCTTTTTGCGCAAGCCCGCAGTGTCTATCAGCAAAAATTCATTCCCAAACTTCTTGTAATGAGTGTAAATGGAATCCCTTGTAGTCCCGGCTACGGGCGTGACTATATTCCTTTCCTCCCCGAGCAGGGCATTGGCCAGGGAGGATTTCCCCACGTTGGGCCTGCCTGCGACGGTAAACCTGGGAAGATCCTCACCGTCATCCTCCTCCTGCCCCGCAGGAATAACCCGGACAAGTTCATCCAGGAGCTCCCCGGTACCCGACCCGTTTATTGCAGAAACAGGGTATATATCGCCGAGCCCCAGACCGTAAAATACGCTGGCATCATAAAGCCTCTCGCCATGATCGACCTTATTTACGACCACAAGCGTCCTTTTGCGGTTTTTCCGGAGAATGGATGCGATTTTTTCATCCAGGTCAGTTATCCCGCTCATCACATCGACGACAAGAATTACCGAATCCGCCTCCTCGATGGCGAGCATTACCTGTTTGCGTATCTCCTCCTCGAAAACATCATCTGAATTTGTAATATACCCGCCGGTATCTATGATTGAAAATTCCTTTCCGTTCCAGTCCGATTTGCCGTAATGGCGGTCACGGGTCACGCCGGACATCTCGTCTACGATGGCTTTTCTTTCGCCGCTGAGGCGGTTAAACAAGGTGGATTTGCCAACATTTGGCCTGCCTGTTATTGCAACAATATGACTCATTGATTTTGATATATATTTTCATAAAAGATTTTTCCTTCCGCGCTACCGGTAACCGAACCTTCTGAGCTGACTGTCCTTTGTCCGCCAGTCTTTGTTTACCTTGACGAAAAGCTCAAGAAATACTTTTTTGTCAAAAAATTCCTCGAGATCGATCCTGGCTTCGGTGCCTGTTTTTTTTAACGCAGCGCCTTTTTTGCCTATTAAGATCCCCTTCTGGGTATCCCTCATAACATGAATGACTGCCCTGATACGCAAAATATCCCCATCGATGAATTCCTCGATCTCGATCTCGGCAGAATAGGGCACCTCCCTGCGGTAATTCGTCAGTACCTTTTGCCGGATAATTTCGGAGGCAAAAAACCTCTCGGACTTATCGGTGAGCGTGTCCTTGGGATAATAGGGAGGGAATTCAGGCAATAATTCAAGCACTTTGTCAAACACGGCATTGATGTTGAATTTTTCTTTGGCCGACAGGGGAATTACAGTGGCACCGGGAAGCGCCGCCTGCCATTCCAGGATCAGGCTTTCAACTTCTTCCTGGGCCCGTGCCAGGTCGATCTTGTTGATCAGCAGCAGGACCGGGATGGTCAGGCTTCTGATTTTTTCATGATATTCGTTGCCTGCGGCCGCGTCTTCACCAAACTCAGTTACATACAGCAGGATATCGGCATCGTCAAGGGCGCTGTGCACGAATTTCATCATCGATTCCTGCAGCTTATAGCCCGGCTTGATTATGCCGGGTGTATCGGAATATACTATCTGAAAATCCTCTCCGTTAACTATTCCCATAATGCGGTGCCGGGTAGTCTGGACCTTGGA